>NZ_MEIH01000038.1:0-29729 GCF_001723155.1 Haladaptatus sp. W1 | reverse complement strand
GGCGACGCGCCGACGATGGCCGACTTGCGGGCGCTCGACTACACCGACAAAATAGTCACCGAAGCCCTTCGTCGCTATCCTCCCGCCTACGTCGTCTTCCGCGAGACGAAGCAGGACGTCATCCTCGGCGGCTACACGATTCCGAGGGACATCGCTGACGCTCCCGCAGTTCGTGATTCAGAACGACGACCGCTGGTTCGACGACCCGGAGACGTTCGACCCCGACCGGTGGACCCCCGAGATGAAAGCCGACCTGCCGGACTACGCCTACTTCCCGTTCGGCGGCGGACCACGCCACTGTATCGGGATGCGCTTTGCGAACGCCGAAATCCGACTCGTGCTGGCGACCATCGCGCAGCGGGTCGAGTTCGATTGTTCCACCGACGAACTCGACTTACGGATGGGGACGACGCTGGAACCGACGAACCCAATCGAGATGACCGTGAAAACGCGTTAGCGCCAGCGTTCGACGGCGGTGCCGACGAGCGCCAACAGTCCGAAGACGATGATGACTAACTCCTGTGCGAGGCTGTTGGGGACGACGTACTTGGCCATCGAAATCCCCCACGCGACCCGTTCGTTGACGGGGGACGCTTCGCGGGTCCGGTTCGGAATTCCCGCCTCGATCGCTGTCGGGCCGTCGCTCCCCTCGCCCGGCAGGCGGTCCGCTTCGTAGGGGAGCGACCCGGTTTCGACCGACCAGACGATTTCTCCCTTCTCGTTCAGTTCGACCACGCGGTCGTTGTACGAGTCGGCGACGAGCGTGTGGCCGTTCGGCAGGCGGTCGGCGTCGCGGGGCCAGTCGAAGACGCCGCTGCCCCCGTACTCCCAGACGACGCTTCCGTTTCGAATCTCGACGATGCGGTCGTGTTCGCTGTCGGCCACTAGAAGCGTGTCGCCGAGCGTGTCGGGGTTGTGCTGTTCGTAGAGGATGTCGCCCGACTTCGAGTAGGAGTCCGGGCCGACGACGGGTTCGAGGTGCGCCGACCCGTTCTCGACGTGCAGGTCCGCGACCGTATCGAAGTTCCGGAGGCTGATGCGGAAGACGCCCGGTCGGATGCGGTCGACGTCGTTGACGTGCGTCCAGTCGCCCTCCTCGTCCATCCCTTCCGGCCGGTCGTAGCGGTCGGTCGCGTTCCACTGCCAGAGGATTTCCTTGTCGCGGTTCACGGCGAACACGCGGTCGTTGCCCATGTCCACCATCACCCAGCGGTCCTCGCCGTTCACGACGTAGTGGTCGGCGTCGTGGAGTTCGTGGGCGTGCAGTTTCGCGTCGAACCACGAGTACTCCCACAGGGTTTCGTTAGTGTCCTGCGCCACGACGCGGAGCGAGTTTCGAACGCAATTATCGTAGCCGTCGTCCCGATATTCGGTCGGGCAGTCCGAATCGGGGAGTTCGTCGGCCACCGCTATCTGCACCCGGTTCGTCCCGAGCGCTTCCACGTCGAACACGTCGTCCGCTTCGGTGTACTCCCAGACGGTTTCTCCGGCCGGGTTCACTTCGATGGCGCGCCCCTCGTGTTGGTACCCTTGCAATGCGATGAGGGTGTTGTTGGCGGGACGTTGCTCGTCGACCGAGAGGGACGGTCGGTCGTGGGTGGTGAGCGCCCCGACTCCGGCGGTGGCGAACAGCACGACCGCGAGGGCGGCGAAGAGTTTCGCTCGGTTGTCGGAGGCCGAAAGCCACGAGGAGGGCGCTGAAATCACTAGTCGGAACTACGACGAGAAGGAAAAAAGCGATTCGGTTCTCGCTCACTTCGTCGCGGAATCAAGACGTTTTCTCACTTCGTCCTTCTTGAGCGCGACGACGGCCTCGCCGTCGATGACCAGCATCGGCGTGCTGTTGACGCCCGCTCGCTGCGCCGCTGTGTCAGACTGGTGCAGGAGCGACTCGTACTCGTTCGACTCGATTTGGGTTTTGATCTCGTCCCGGCGTTTCACGCCCGCTTTCTCCATGAACGAGAGCAGTTTGTCCGTCGTCGCCCACTGTTTCTTCTCCGAGGGTTGGTGGGAGAACACGTACTCGTAGTATCCCCAGAACGACTGCGGGTCGACGTTCCACACCGCGAGTCCCGCTTCCGAGGCGCGCGGTGCGTCCGGCCCCAGAAACGGCTCGTCCCCGAAGTATCCGAGCGTTCGGAGTTCGATGTCGATTTCGCCCGGTTCGACGTACTCGCTCACTATCTCGCCCAGAAACCCCGTGCTGAACTGCGCGCAGTACGGGCACTTCCAATTGCTGAAATACCGTACCGTCGTGTCCGCCGTGCCCGTGCCCGCAATCGCGTACTCGTGCTCGCCAGGGTTCTTCGGAATCGGTGCGCTCGCAACGGGGTTCGAGTTCCCGTTCGTCGCGGACTTGGTTTCGTCGGTGGAGTCCCCGCCCGACGCACCGTCCTGATTGCCACCGAGACAGCCACCGAGAACGGTTACGCCGGTCGTTGCGAGAAGCCGTCGCCGTGAGAGGACCATTTGATTACGGTTCGAACCTCTCGATTGAGAACCTTTCGCCTGTTCTCGGGGGTCGATTACGGACCGGAAATCAGCCGTCACGAACGCTTCGCCCGAAACGGAACACTTCGACCGAAACGGACCGCTTAGCTGTAGTAATATTCGCCGTCGTTTTTCTGCTGGCGGTCGAGCTGACTGCCCGGCTTGTTGATGCGCGGCCGACCCACGTTCTCGTCGCGGCGGAACGTGATGTCGAGGTTGGCGAGGAAGTCGTTCATGCCGTCGCGCATTCCCTTCGGGCGTCCGGCGTGCCCGTGCTCCGCGGGTTCGCCGTCGAACACCATCAGGCGGTCCGAGAGCAGGTCTATCATGTACGTGTCGTGGTCGATGACCAACACCGTCGCGTCCTGAATCTCGGCGTAGCGGCGGATGGCGCGCGTCGCGCGGACGCGCTGTTCGACGTCGAGATACGCCGACGGCTCGTCCAGCAGGTAGAGGTCGGCGGGCTTCGACAGGCAGGCCGCGATGGCGACTCGCTGGCGCTCGCCGCCGGAGAGGTCCGTGAGGTCCTGCTCCATGATGCGGTCGAGTTGGAGCGGTTGGGCGATTTCGGTATCCCAATAGGACGTGCCCATGTCGTCGGTCAGCGACGAGAGGAAGACGTCCACGCGCATCGGCTGGTCGATCTCGATGTACTGCGGTTTGTACGAGATGTCGAGCGCGAAGTCCACGTCGCCCTCGTCCGGTTCGAGCCGTCCGGCGAGGAGCTTTGCGAACGTCGATTTCCCGATGCCGTTCGGGCCGACGATGCCCAGCACTTCGTTCTCGTAAATCGTGCCGCCTTCGACGTCGAGCGAGAACTCGCCCTCGCCGTACGACTTTCGCAGGTCGGGGTACTCCACGAGCGGGTCGGCGGTGACCGTCTCCCGCGGGGCGTGTTCGTCGAACTCGATGGCGTTCGGGCGAATCCGCATGTTCTCGTTGTTGAGGTACCCCTTGAGGTACTCGTTGATGCCGTTGCGCACCGATTTCGGCGTCGTGATGACACCGTACGCGCCGGGTTCGCCGTACGCGACGTGCAGGTTGTCGGCCACGAGGTCGAGGATGGCGAGGTCGTGTTCGACCACGAGCATGGAACGGCCCTGCTCGTTCGCCATCTCCTGTAGCAGGCGTGCGACAGTGACTCGCTGGCTGATGTCGAGATACGGCGTGATTTCGTCGAGGAAGTAGAAATCGGCGTCGCGGGCGAGCGCCGCCGTCAGAGCGACGCGCTGGAGTTCGCCGCCCGAGAGACTGTCGATGTCCTGGTCCATCACGTGCTCGATTTCGAGCCGCTCGAGGAGGTCGTCGAGGACGCCGCGCTCGTCGGTTCGGGAGAGCAGGTCGGCGGTGCTTCCATCGAACTGGTCGGGAATCTTATCGACGTACTGCGGTTTTCGCGCGACGGTCACGTCGCCGTCGCGGACTTCGCTCAGGTAGTCCTGAAGTTCGGTTCCGCGGTAGCGGTCGAGGATGGTGTCCCATCCCGGCGGGTCGTCGAACTGGCCGAGGTTCGGCGCGAGTTCTCCCGCGAGAATTCGCACGGCCGTCGTTTTCCCGCTCCCGTTCGGCCCGAGAATCCCCGTAACCTGTCCCTCTTGGGGCACCGGCAGTCCGTAGAGCGAGAAGGCGTTTTCGCCGTAGCGGTGGACGGGGTCCTCCTGTAGCTCGCTCGGGAGGTTGATGATCTCGATGGCGTCGAACGGACACTTCTCGACGCAGATACCGCAGGTTTCGCCGAGGCATATTTCCTCGCTGATGTGCACCTGGTCGGGCTGTCCCTCGGCGGTGTCCTCGCCGCGGAGTGTGATACACTCCTTGCCCGTCCGGTTCGGCGGGCAGAAGTTCTTACACTCGTAGTTGCATCGGTCGGGGGAACACCGCTCGAGGTCCACGACCGCGATACTGTCGTCCGCCATGTTTAGAGCTCCACGTGGTTGATGAGGAGAATACCCCACGTGATGTACCAGAGCGAGAACGTCATGAACGCGACGAAGAGTGTGTCTTTGATTCCGTCCAACTCATAGCCCATGAGATACAATAGCGGGAGTTGGACGACCACGAACGCGAGCATGATGGTCAATCCCATCTGGTCTGTCGCCGCCGTCTTCGACGTCCCCACTATCATAGCGGAGGCGAACCCGGCAACGATGCCAGATATCGAAGCGAGCGACGTGACGGTGATGCTCCTGAGATGGGCCGCCCGTCGCTCTGATGCCTTTTCAGTCGCCATGAGTGGCAATCGGGTACCCGGCCTCAAAAGATGTTCGCTTGTCCATACCTCTTCTCGCCGTTCGAGATGCTCCCCGCGAACGCCGACCCGAATACTGACGGTGGGTGACTTTTGGGGCATGCGTGTGATACTGTACCAACGTCGGCACAGGGTGCCGTCGAAAACGCTCCGAGACCGGCTTCGTCATTCGAATTCGTCTTGCCGTAGCGGTGCCCTCGGAGCGTCTCCGTGCCATTGCGTCTCAATAGCTTTATCACGATGGCGTGTTTCGATTCGTAACGATGATGAGCCAGACCGAACGGGAGCAAATCGACGATCTCCCCCCAAGTGCCAAACTCGTTTTCAAGGTTCTCGAATACAAAGGGTCGCTCACCCAGAAGCAGATCGTGGACGAGTCGATGCTGTCCGCACGGACGGTCCGCTACGCGCTCGAACGACTCGAAGACATCGGCGTCGTGGACGAGGACATCTACTTCGCGGACGCGCGGCAGAACCTCTACGAAATCGACGTGCCGACCGAAGTGGAACCGGACCAGTGTGCGGACGCCCAGTGCGCGGAATAGTCGCGCCGTCTCTCTCTTTTCTGTCTCTCACAAAAGCCGCAGTGCCCGCTATCCACACCGCTTTGTGTTCCCGCGTGGATGACCGGATATGAACGTGTTCGTCATCGGCGGTACCGGACTCATCAGCACCGGAATCGTCGCTCGACTCGCCGACGACGGCGACACCGTGACGGTGTTCACGCGCGGGAATCACGACGAGGAACTGCCGGACGGCATCACGCACGTCGAAGGGGACCGACACGACACGGACGTCCTCGAAGCAGCGGTCGCGGACGCCGACCCCGACGCGATAGTGGACATGGTCTGTTTCTCGCCGGAAACGGCGCGTGAGACCGTCGATGCAGTCGCGCCCCACATCGACCAGTACGTCTTCTGTAGCACCGTCGATGTCTACCACCGCCCACCAGAGCGCAACCCCATCACTGAGGCCGCAGCTAGACACCCGAACGTGAGCGACTACGGCCGCAACAAAGCCGACGCCGAGGACGTGTTCATGGATGCCCACGAGGACGGGAGATTCGAGACGACCGTCATCCGCCCGTGGAGCACTTACGGCGAAGGCGGCGGCGTCCTCCACACCTTCGGGGACGACACGTACTACCTCGACCGCCTTCGGGCGGGAAAGCCCGTCGTCGTCCACGGCGACGGCACCTCGATTTGGGGGCCGTGCCACCGCGACGACGTGGCCCGCGCGTTCGTGAACGCCGTCGGCAACGAGGACGCCTTCGGCGAGGCCTACCACGTCACGAGCGAGGAGTTCATCACGTGGAACCAGTACCACCGCCGAGTCGCCAGCGCCATCGGCGCGCCCGAACCGGAACTCGTCCACGTCCCGACCGAGGTGCTGACCGCCGTCGCACCGGAGCGAACCGCGATGCTCCGGGACCACTTCCAGTACGCGACGACGTTCGACAACCGCAAGGCGAAACGCGACCTCGATTTCGAGTACACGATAGACTTCGAGACGGGCGTCGCCCGGACGGTCGAATGGCTGGACGAGCGGGACCGAATCGACGACTGGGAGGAAGAACCGTTCGAGGACGCGCTCATCGAGGAGTGGCGGGTCGCCACGTCCGACGTGGTCGCGGAAATGGGGACGTATCGATAATCGAAAACCGAGAGACGACCGCGGTGCCGGCGGTTACGCCGACACGACCGTAATCTGCCGTTCCCGGTCGATGGCGTACTCCAGTTCCTCCGCGATGGCGCTGCCGCGGGAGACTTGAATGTCGCCGCCGCGACCGACCGTCGCGGTGAACAGGTACTCGCCGTCGGCCTGCACTTCGACGGTTTCCCCGGCGTGGCCGTCCAGCGGGATGATGATGTGGCGGGAGGTGATTTCCGGAGTCACCACGTCGCCTTTCGGGGTCGTCGCCGTCGTGCCGACCGAGGACGGTTTCTCGTCGTGGGTGCGCACGTCGATGTCGATGCCGAGGCGGTTCTCGATGTCGTCGATTCGGCCGCCGCCCTTGCCGATGACGTAGGAGATGTCGTTTTCGTCCACGTAGACGACGGCCTTGTTCTGGCCTTGGAGGTCCACGTCGACGTGCCCGCGGGAGACGGACTGGATTTCGCGCTCGATTTCCTGTCGGGCGAGGCGCGAGACGCCGGTCTCCTTCTCGTCACCCTCCTCCAAAGGGACCGTGACGACCTGCCGGTTAAAGGTGTAGATTTCGTACTCCGGCGTTCCCGTCTCGAACTCCTCCACGAGGATGACGGGGCGGGCGAGGTCCTCCTCGGTCATGCCCGCGGGCACCTTGACCTGCGTCCGCACGTCGTAGACCTTCTCTATCTGCCCGGCCTCGATGTAGACGACGGTATCGACGATTTGCGGAATCATACCGAGTTCGACCCGGCCGATGAGTCGCTGCAGCGCGTCGATGGGCCGCGTGGCGTGGACGACGCCGACCATGCCGACACCGGCGAGGCGCATGTCGGCGAACACCTCGAAGTCGTTCGTCTTGCGCACCTCGTCGTAGATGGTGTAGTCGGGGCGAACCATCAGCAGGGAGTCCGCCGTCTTCTCCATCTCGCCCGCCAACTCGGTGTACTGGGTGACTTCGGGGCCGACCTGCAAGTCGCGGGTTTCTCCATCGTCTTCACGGCGAAGTCGTTGTCCGCGAGGAACTCCGCGACGGCTTGCGCGAAGGTGGACTTCCCGGCACCGGGTGCGCCGGAGATGAGGACGCCGCGCTGGCGTTCGAGGAGTCGCCCGCGGAGTTCGTCCGCGTGCTCGTAGTCGTCCAACGAGGTCTTGACGATGGGTCGGACCGCGGTTATCTCCCACGCGTCGGCGAACGGCGGTTCCGCGATGGCGATGCGGTAATCGCGGAACTGGACGATGGTCATGCCGGGTTCGTCGATTTCGATGAACCCGTCGTGGCTCTGTTTCGCGCTCTGGATTATCTCTTGGGCGTACTCTTTCAACTGCTCGTCCGTCGAGGGTTCGTCGCGGATTCGCTGATAGTGCATCTCGCCGATTTCGCCGCGCTTTGCCATCGGCGGGACCCGCGACCGGAGGTGGACGCTCATCGTCTGCTCGTCGAAGAAGTCCTCGATGCTGAGTCGCCCCACATCCTCCGTTTTCGGCGCGATGTACTCGACCTCCAATCCCTTGGCTTTCGCCACCTCGCTCTGCACGAGGTCGCTGGTGACGAACGTGGCGTCGTGTTCGTCCGCCAGTTCGCGGATGAGCGCGTCGATTTCGCCGCGGTGGGCGTAACCCTGTTCTTCGGGTCCGGGGCGCACCCCGACGTAATCGAGGTCGATGTCGCCAGCGTCCGCGAGGTCCGCGAGCCGCTGGAGTTCGGACAGTCCGTCCCACCCGCTCTCCTCTCCTTTGTTCGCCTGCGATTCGAGTTCGCTGACGACGGCCTCGGGGATGAGAACCGTCGCCCCGGCGAAGTCGCCGTCATCGACTCGTTGGGAAATGCGGCCATCGACGACGGCGCTCGTGTCCGGCACTACGTTCATGGCTGTCGGTTCGTGTGGTAGCCTGATAAGGGTTTCAGCGTGTGGGTCATCCTTTTGCCCCTCGGTGACGTACGACGGTCGATGCGCCACGCCCACATCGTGCTCACCGTCGACGAAGAGACCCGGGACCGAATCGAGGCCGACCTCACGGACGAAACCGTCGACGAGTGGCTGCTGGACGCCATCGAGCGAAAACTCGACCGATACGACGAGTACGAGTTCGTCGACGACTGCGCCATCTGAGCGGGTCCTTGCGAGTTCAGGCAGTAGGGTTAGGGGAATGTTTTCCCAAGCATGGGTAGATGCTGCCATTCGAATTCAGGGATTCCCCGGACTCGTCGAACCTCGACAGCGTGTTCGAAACCTTCTCCGACGACCAACGCCGCCAATTGCTGTGCCATCTTTCCGAATCGTCGGACGGGACCGCGACGGTCGACGAACTTCGAGACGTGCTCGATGGGGATACGCGCCGGACCGAAACGCGTCTTCGACACGTCCACCTTCCGCACCTCGAATCGCTTTCACTCGTCGATTACGACGAGCGGAGCGAGACGGTTCGGTATCGGGGGACCCCCCTTCTCGAGGAGCTATTGGACTGCTGTTTCGAACACCGAACGCCGCAAGAGTGAGACGGGACACTTCGGGCCAGCATCGATTTGTTTTCGGATACCATCGTCCCGACCATGGCACGAGAACTCGACGAGATTCGAATGGATTTGGATTCGGTCGCCGACGACGCCTCGCCGGACGTCGCCGGTGAGATTCGGTCGATTCGGAAGGGGTTGACCAACATCCCGGACGACGAGGAGACGAGGCAGACGCAGTACCGCGAGACGGAAGACAGGCTTTCGGAACTCGAACATCAGGCCGACAGGTCGGTCGCCGAACGGTTGCACACGCTGCAGGAGGACATCCACGTTCTTGCCGAGGACGTTGGATATTAACCCCCTCGCCGAACTGGAAGGTGCATGGACGAACTGGTCGAACTGACCCGTGACCTGGTTTCGATTCCGAGTCACGAGGACGAGACGGCGGCGGGGGATTTTATCGAAGAATGGCTTCGCTCCGAGACTGACGCGGACGTAACGCGGGACGACATTGGGAACGTCATCGCACGAAAACTGGCCACAGACGGCGACTCCGACACCTCTCTCGCCTTGGTCGGCCACCACGACGTCGTGCCCCCGGACGACTCGCAAGTGGATGGTGAGGAGTACGTGGTCGAGGAGCGCGACGGACGACTGTACGGCCGCGGCGCGGCGGACATGAAGGGTGCCGTGGCCGCGTCGATGCTCGCGCTCCGCGACGCCGACCCGTCCTGTGACCTCGTGTTCGCAAGCTTCGTCGCAGAGGAACTGGGCGGCGACGGCGCGCGTCACGCCATCGACAACGGCTTTTCGCCCGATTGCGCCATCGTCGCCGAGGGGTCCACGAACTACTCGGGGCCGGACGTCACGGACGTCGTTGTCGCTCACCGCGGACGGCGGGCGAGCACCGTCACGGCGCACGGAACCGCCGCGCACGCGAGCGAACCGGAAGCAGGAGTGAACGCCATCTACCGCGCCAGCGACGCCGTGGACGTCGTTCGGGACTGCGACGTCCCGACCGTCTCCGTGTTGGGCAACGACCTCTCGGGGAGCGTCGTCGCCACCGAAATCCACGGCGGGAGCGCGTGGAACGTCATCCCGGACACGTGCGAGATAACCATCGACGAGCGAACCGTCCCCGGCGAGCGCGCCGACCTCGGAGCCGTCGAGGACATCGAAGGCGTCGAGTGGACCGTCGAACAGGACTTGCCGCCGATGGAGTGCGACGACCCCGACTTCGCGGACGCGGTGCTGGCCGCCGCCCGCGACGCGCAGGACGGCGACCCGGAACAGGTGACGAAACCCCACGCGACGGACGCCGGATGGTTGGCACAAGCGGGCGTCACGTGCGTCGTTTGCGGAGCCTCGGAACCCGGCGAGGCACACACGAAAGACGAGAGCGTGGGTATCGACGTGCTGGCGCGCTGTTATCGGATTTATCGGACCACGGCGGAGCGACTATAACGGACCGAGCCGCCGACCTATTTCGTACCGAAACCCATTCATTGATAATCGGTGACAGCAAACACCCGGTGATGGCAACTGAAGCCACCGCGGAAAACACCACGTACGAGGAGTTTCTCGGGAAAGTAAAACGGATTTCGAACGTCCAGAACGCCGCCGGGATTCTCGGCTGGGACCAAGAAGTCGTGATGCCCGAGGGTGGCACCCCCGCGCGGTCACAACAGCGGTCGGCCCTGTCGGCGATTTCGCACGAACTGCTCACCGACGACGAGATGGGTGAGCTGTTGGACGAACTGGAGAGCGAGGACTTGGACGACGAGCAGGCCGCCGTCGTCCGCGAGGTCCGACGCGAGTACGAGCGGGCGACCCGCGTCCCCGGCGAGTTGGTCGAGGAGATTTCGCGCACCACGTCCGAGGCGCTCCCGAAGTGGAAGAAGGCGCGCGAGGAGGACGACTTCTCGATTTTCGCCCCGACGCTCGAAAAACTGGTGGAGTTGGAGCGCGAGTACGCCGACCACATCGACCCGGACAAGGACCCCTACGAGGTCCTGTTCGAGGAGTACGAACCCTACCTCGGCATCGACACCGCGGAGGAGACGCTGGCCGAACTCCGCGACGAACTCGTCCCGCTCATCGAGGACGTCCGCGAGAGCGACGTCGAACTCGCCACGCCGTTCGAGGGCACCTACGACGCCGAGACGCAGGAGGAGCTCTCGCGCGACGTGCTCGACACGCTCGGCTACGACTGGGACCGCGGCCGCCTCGACACCGCGCCGCACCCGTTCTCCAGCGGGACGCAGTTCGACGCCCGCGTGACGACGCGTTTCGACGAGAGCGACCCGCTCGGCGCGCTGATGAGTACCGTTCACGAGTTCGGTCACGCGACCTATACGCAGGGCCTGCCTGACGAGCAGTACGGTACGCCGCTCGGCCAAGCCCGCGACCTGACGGTCCACGAATCCCAGTCTCGCGTCTGGGAGAACAACGTCGGTCGCTCGCGCGCCTTCTGGGAGAACTTCCTGCCGCTCGTCAAGGAGCGCTTCTCGGACGTCGAGGACGTCTCCGTCGAGGAAATGTACGAGGCCGCGAACGAGGTCTACGAAGATAACCTCATCCGCGTCGAGGCGGATGAACTGACCTACCACATGCACATCGTGGTGCGCTTCGAAATCGAGAAGGCGCTCATCCGCGGCGAAATCGAAGTGGACGAGGTGCCGGAACTCTGGAACGACAAGTACGAGGAGTACCTCGGCGTTCGTCCCGACACCGACGCCGACGGCTGCCTGCAGGACATCCACTGGAGCCACGGTAGCTTCGGTTACTTCCCGACCTACTCGCTCGGCAGCGTCCTCGCCGCCCAACTGTACGCGAAAGCCGACGAGGACATCGACGACCTCGACGGCCAGATTCGCGCGGGCGAGTTCGACGATTTCCACGACTGGCTGACCACCAACATCCACCAGTACGGCTGTCTGTACACCACCGACGACCTCATCGAGCACGCGACCGGCGAGAGCTTCACCGCCGACTACTTCCTCGACTACGTGAACGAGAAGTACGGCGCGCTGTACGACCTGGAATAGACGCCAATTCGTTTTCGATTTTTCCGTTCACGACTCCGCCGACGCGGCCGAATACTCGTGCACGAGTCTCGACTCCGCCCGATGGAGCACCCCACTCACGGTCGATTTCGACACGTCGAGCAGTTCCGCCAGCCGCGTTATCGAACAGCGTCGCGGCACCTCGTAGTACCCCTCCTCCACGGCGAGGTCCACGATTTCCGCCTGGCGCTCGGTGAGCAATCCGCTCGAATCGCCCGTCGTCCGAACGGCGACGATTTCGACGGTGGCACCCATCCCCTCCAGCGCCCGTTTCAGTTCAACGACCCGCTCCCGCGTTTCCGTGACGGTCACGTCCACGGACCCGTTCCGGACCGTCACCGGATACTCCGGCATCGTCCCCGTGTCGCGGAAGATGTCGTACGTCTCGTGCGACGTGGCCTCGTTCCGAAACACGGTCTTTCCGTCGCCGTGCATGACGACCCGAAACGAGTCGATGGAGGGGTCGCGTTCCGCGCTCTCCCGCAGGACGTCCACCGGGACGCCGGTCGTTTCCACGAGCGCACTCGCACGCTCGTCGCCGCCGATACCGGACAGGATGCGGAATTCCGCGGTGTCGTATTCGCGCGATATCTTTCCGATCCATAGCCGCTCGGGCACGGTCACGCGAAATCGAATGGAGGCCATCGACTCTCCTCTCCGCACCCGATATAAATAAGGCTACATGTAACCGTCTATGTACTCGGAGCCGACGACCCAACCACCATTCGACGAATGACACACGACAATCGCCGTTCAAGCGGTCGATTTTCCACCCTACTCACTACCGATGATTCACGTTGATAGCCTCGATTTCGCGTACCCGAACGCCGAGAACGACACGCTTCGTGATCTCTCCTTCGCGGTCGATTCGGGCGAGATATTCGGCTTCCTCGGTCCCAGCGGGGCCGGAAAGAGTACGACCCAGAAAATCCTCACCGGACTGCTGGACGACTACCGCGGGTCAGTCCGCGTCTTCGACCGGGAAGTCCGCGACTGGGACGGCATTTACTACGACAAAATCGGGGTTTCGGCCGAGTCCCCGAACCAGTATCCCAAACTCACCGGCCGCGAGAACCTCGAACTGTTCGCGTCGCTTCACCGGACTGAAACGAGGGATATCGACGAACTGTTCTCGCTCGTCGGACTTGCGGACGCCATCGACCGGCGCGTGGGAACCTATTCGAAGGGGATGGCGATGCGTCTCAACTTCATCCGCGCGCTCCTGCACGACCCCGAACTCGTCTTTCTGGACGAACCGACGAGCGGTATCGACCCCGGCAACGCGAAGCGGATCAAGACGGCCATCGCCGACCTCCGCAACGCTGGCACGACGGTGTTCCTGACGACCCACGACATGACCGTCGCCGACCAACTCTGTGACCGGGTGGCGTTCATCGTGAACGGCCGGATTCCGCTCGTCGGGGACCCCGAGGCGTTGAAACGGGAGTACGGGTCGCGGACGGTTCGAGTGGAGTACCGCGATGGGAACCGCCCGCGAACCGCGCGGTTCGCGGTCGACGGGTTGAACGGGAACCCGGGGTTCCGGTCGCTGCTCGCGGAGAACGACATCGAAACGCTCCACACCGAGGAGGCCACGCTGGAGACCGTCTTCCTCGAAGTGACGGGGGAACGGTTAGAGTGAATCCGGTCGGCGCGATGGTTCGGTGGGATGTACGACTTCAGCGTCGGTACGGCTTCTACACAGTGTACGCCGTACTGACGGCGTTCTACGTCGTCGCGTTCGTCGGACTCGAACTCCCGGCATCGGTGGCCGAGCGTGGGTTGGTGTTCATCGTCCTCTCCGACCCGGCCGTCCTCGGTTTCTACTTCATCGCCGCGCTCGTCCTCATCGAGAAACGCGAGGGCGTTCTCGACGCCCTCGTCGTTTCGCCGCTCGGCGTCCGGGGCTACCTCGTCTCCAAAGTCGCGTCCCTGACCCTCCTCGCGGTCGTCGTGGCGACGGTGCTCGCCCTCGTCGTCCATCCGAGCGGCGTGAACGTTCCGCTTCTGGTGCTCGGCGTGGCGCTCACGTCGATTCCCTTCGTCCTCGTCGGGTTCGTCAGCGTCGCCCGGTTCGACTCGATAAACGACTACTTCCTGAGCGCGCTTTTGTACGGCGCGGTACTGTACGCACCGCTGCTGTCGTTCTTCGGTCTCTTCGACACGCCGGTTTTCTACCTGCTTCCCGTCCGCCCCGCCCTGATACTCATCGACGGCGCATTTCACGGGATTGGGTCGGTGGAGTTCGTGTACGCGGTGGGTTACCTGTCGCTCGGAAGCCTCCTCGCGTTCTCCGTGGCGGAGCGGGAGTTCCATCGCCACATCGTACAGCACCGTCCGTCGCGGAGCGAAACGAACGGAGGGAACGAGGCGAAATCGTCCCGCCTCGGAGCGGTTCGTGATCTGGGGCCCGTCGGCGGCATGGCGCTCGCGGACGGGAAGAAGTGGTTCCGTGACCCGCTTCTCCTCGTCGCGGGAACCGGCCCGCTACTGCTCGCCCTGCTCGCTCACGTTGCACTCCCCTTCCTCGACCAGCACTACCTCCCGACCATCTCGCTCGTTCCGTACTATCCGCTGGTGCTCGGATTCGTCATCACGTTCCCGCCCTACATCTACGGGTTCGTGGTCGGCTTCTTCGTGCTCGAAGACCGCGAGCAAGGCGTGCTGGCCGCGCTCCGGACGACGCCCCTGACCGGTCGTGGATACCTTCGCTACCGCGGCGCGACCGCGTATCTCGTCGGTACGGTCGTGACGATTCCGACTGTGATGCTGTTCGGCCTCGTCCGAGTACCGCCGCTCGTGCTCGTGGCCGTTACGGTCGTCGTCGCACTCGCTGGACCAGCCATCACGTTCCTGTTCGCGGGGCTAGCACGCGACTCCATCGAGGGTGTGGTCATCAACAAACTGCTCGGCCTGCTGTTGATCGTGCCGATCGCGGGAATCGCGCTTCTCCCCGAACCGTGGCAGTACGCCGTCGGAATGGTGCCGCTCTACTGGCCGGTGAAGGCGCTCGTCGTGGGAGTCAGCGACGGGATCGGACTTCGCTTCGTCGCCTTCCTCTTTCTTGGAGTCCTCTCGTTCGGCGTGTCGATTCGGTATCTCGTCCGGCGATTCGAACGGATGGCCCGGAACGAGCGGTGAAAAACAGGTCGTTCGACTGCTCGTCAGTAGGAGTTGACGAGGTCGATGTAGTAGTCCCAGTCCCAGTTGCTGCCGGGGTCGGTGTGACTGCTGGCCGGAACCTGCTCGTGGCCGATGATGCCGCCGTTGGCCGGATTCGCCGCGTCGCTCGGGACGCTCGTCGGGTGCTGTTTCGGAATGCCGTACTGGTCACAGAGCCAACTGGCCAGTTTGGCCGACGCACGGTACTGAGCGTCCTCGTAGGTTCCGCTGACGTAGCCGCCGTGTTCGATGCCGACGGAGTACTGGTTGTAGTCCCAATCCCCGGCGTGCCACGCGATGTTGATGTCACTGACGCTCTGGTACTTGTAGCCGCTCTCGGAGACGGTGTAGTGGGCGCTGACGTCCGCGTCGGGGTTCTGGAACCAGCTGACTGCACCGCTGGCTGACCCCTGAACGGTGTGGATGATGACCCAATCGATTTCTGCCGCACCGCGGTTCGCTGCCGTGTAGTTGCTCGAATCCGCCACTTCCCAATCGACCGTCGGTTTGGCCGCGGCGGTTCCGCTGAACGCGGCCGCACCGAGACCTGCCGTTCCTGCCACTCCGATCGTCTTGAGTAGGTTACGTCTGGATGTCATGGTCCAATTAATCCTTACAAACTCTAATTTAAAATATTTTTTCTAGAAATTTAATCAATTAATTATCTGCTGAATTGATGGATGGAAACGAAAATGGGCTCGCTCGTTCGACGTCACGCGTTGGAAACCGCTGTCGAGACCGTTCGGTCGATTCCGGTCCGCGCAGCGTGCGTCGTCCGGGACGAGCGTGGGGATAGCGGTGGTGCGTCGTTTCGAACGCGGAACGATGGGTCGGGCTATATCCCGAAACAGAGCGGGACGATGACCGCAGGTTCGGAACGGTGTCACACACCGTCGGGATAGTCCGTCCCTACGACGAGCGCGAGAGGAGTTTCCGGAGGTGGTCCGTCGAGAAGAACGAGGTCGGTTTGTCCATGTGAACGCCGATTTCGCCCTCCATCGCCGTGAGTCCCACCTTCTGGACGGGTTTCGGGAGGGAGTACGCTCGGCGGACCCAGTGGCCCAGTCGAATCTCGTTTTTCAACTCCCCGCGCCACGCGCGCTCGTAGTCGGCGAGCGTGGCGGGGTCGTCGGGGTCCACGGTTTCGACGGCGTGGTCCGCCGCGGTTCATGCCGTAGAGGATGCCGCCGCCGGTGAAGGGCTTCGTCTGTGCGGCGGCGTCCCCGATGAGGAAACCTCGGTGGGCGGTGACGCTCCGGGCCGGGCCGATGGGGATCATCCCGGCACAGAAATTCTCGGTTTCGACGCCGTAATCGGCCGTAAATCGGTCGAACAGCTCGCGGGCGTTCTCACCCGGCGGTGCGGCCAGTCCGTACTCGACACCGGCCGTCCCGCGGGGGATTCGCCACGCGAAGAATCGCGGCGCGGTGAGGTGGACGTCCACGAAATTACCGTTGTGCGTGTCGGTCGTGAACCCGAGTACGCCCTGCAGTTTCTCGCCCGGTTCCGGCAGGTGGAGTTCCCGACGGACGCGCGAGACGGGACCGTCACAGCCGACGACCATCTTCCCGCGAAACGTCTCGGTTCCGTCGGGCGTGTTGGCGGTGACGTCCACGTACTCGCCGTGTTCGTCCACGTCCGAGACGCTGTGTCCTTCGCGCAAATCGGCTTCAGCGTCCTCCGCGGCGCGCGCGAGCGTCCGGTCGAGTCCCACCCGGTCGATGACGTTCGAGATAACTTCGTCTTTGTAGAAGGGATGTTCGGGGGACTGCGGGCCGTCGATGTGGAAGCGCGCGCCGTAGACTTCGTTCTGGAGGAGGTCGTCACGGGCACCCTCGGGGGTGAACTTCCAGATGTCGGTACTGACGTGGCCGGAGCACGCGAGCGGTGTTCCCACCTGCCCGCGTTCGAGAACGAGAACGTCGTGTCCCGCGTCCGCGGCCCGTCGCGCGAACCGCGACCCGGCGGGACCGGCACCGACCACCACGAAATCGTACATTATCATCGGTTGTTCGCCGCGGGGCAAAATAGCTTCTTTCTCGGGTCGGGGTCGCTACCGCGCCGATGGCGGTCGTTCTCCCGTCCCGAGTTGCCGACGTCGGAGGTAATGAACGAGCGCGGAGAGCGCGAACGCGGCGACGATGAGGACGCCCCAAATCTTGTCGGGAATGGCCGAAAACGGCGGAATACCCAGGAAGTCGGCGAAGACGAGAATCGCGCTCACGATGGCGAGACCGAGGTAATACCGAATCCACGGAAACTCGTCCTGTGGCCGCAAGTACCCCTCCAATTGCGCGGCGTTATCGGAGAGTTCGACGATGCCGCGGCTCTGGTTGTACTCTACGATACCCGCATCCGAGAGCTTCGGGAGATGTGTCTGGTACAGCGAGGTGTACACCGACTTGCGCTCGTTCGCGGACAGGCCCTCGACCGTGGTGTCGTTCTCCCACGCGGCGACCTGTTCGGCAAGCTCGCTCAGTTCCACCGGTCGGCCCTGCTGCTTGAGGTAGTGGAGCGTGTACCGTCGTCGTCTATTTTTCAGAACGTCGAAGATGAGATCTTCGGACAGTTCTTGAGGGGTTCCATCAGTCGAACTCATGCCACCGGAGAGTCGCAATCGGTTGTTTCGGCTATGCCACCGCCACCCGGACGTAACACGAGTGCGAAGTTACCGCGGACGACACTTTGTTATCCAGTGCTTAGCTGCCTGTAGTTTTCAAACTAATTACGATAACCGGGCTTAAGCGACCGATTCTCGCGGGTAAGCCCGCCATTCCGCTTCGAAAAATCGTTCCGTATCTCGTTCGATAACAGTTGCATCCCGGTTTGCGAGCGGTCTCGTGCGCCGGTCCTCAATCGTCCATCGCCGCGGGTGCGGGTCTGTCCGCACGGGGCCCGTCGAGTTCGACGTGTGGGAGTTTATCGCGGAGATACTGCCCCGTGTACGAGTCGTCGGCGCGCGCGATCTCCTCCGGCGTTCCGGTGGCGACGATTTCGCCGCCCTTCTCGCCGCCCTCGGGACCGAGGTCGATAACGTGGTCCGCGTTCTTCACGAGGTCAAGTTCGTGTTCGATGACGGCGATGGTGTTGCCCTTGTCCGTCAGTCGCTGGAGCACCGAGACGAGTTTGCGCTCGTCCTCGTGATGCAGGCCGGTCGTCGGTTCGTCCAGCAGGTACAGCGTCTCGCCCGTGTCCTTCTTGCCGAGTTCCTCGGCGAGTTTGATGCGCTGGGCTTCCCCGCCGGAGAGGGTCGTGGACGGCTGGCCGAGTTTCATGTAGTCCAGTCCCACGTCCTTCAGCAGTTTCAGCCGCCGACGGATGCGCGAGTCGTGCTCGAAGAAGTCGTGGGCCTCCTCGACGGACATGTCGAGCACGTCCGCGATGGTCGCGCCTCGGTAGGTCACGTCCAGCGTCTCGTCGTTGTAGCGCGCGCCGTCACACTCCTCGCACGGAACGTACACGTCCGAGAGGAAGTTCATCTCGATTTTGACGGTGCCCTGCCCGCCACACTCCTCACAGCGCCCGCCCTTGACGTTGAACGAGAAGCGACCCTTCTCGTAGCCGCGCTGTTTGGCGAGCTTCGTCTCGGCGAACGATTTGCGGACGTAATCGAACACGCCCGTGTAGGTCGCGGGATTCGACCGCGGCGTCCGACCGATGGGCGACTGGTCGATGAGTCGCACCTTCTCGATGTTCTCCATCCCCTCGATGGCGTCGTGCTCGCCGGGGTCCACCGAGGTGTTGTCGTTCATCTCGCGGGCCAGTCCCTTGTAGAGGATGTCGTGCATCAGCGTTGATTTGCCCGACCCGGACACGCCCGTGATGGCCGTGAACTTCCCGACCGGAATCTCCACGTCGAGGTCCTTTAGGTTGTGCTGGCGCGCTCCTCGAACCGTGAGGTGTGCATCGCTCTCCCGACGCTCCTCGGGCACGGGAATCTCCTTTCGTCCGGCGAGGTAGTCGCCCGTGATGCTCTCCTCGTGGGCCATCACGTCCTCCACGTCGCCCTGCACGACGACTTCGCCGCCGCGTCTGCCGGGGCCGGGACCGATGTCGATAACATTGTCCGCCCGGCGCATCGTCTCCTCGTCGTGTTCGACGACGATGAGGGTGTTGCCCAAGTCGCGGAGTTCACACAACGTGTTTAGCAGGCGGTCGTTGTCGCGCTGGTGAAGACCGATGGAGGGTTCGTCCAGCACGTAGAGGACGCCGACGAGTCCCGAGCCGATTTGGGTCGCCAGCCGAATCCGCTGGCTCTCCCCGCCCGAGAGCGTCGAGGCCTCCCGGTCGAGCGTGAGATACTGCAGGCCGACCTCCTCCATGAAGCCGAGTCGCGCGCGAATTTCCTTCAGAATCTCCTCGGCGATGCGGTTCTGGCGGTCGGTCAGGTTCGCTTCGAGGGTCTCAAAGTGCGCCAGTGCGTCCCCGATGGACATCCGGTTGACTTCGGAAATCGACGTGCCGTCGACGTACACCGAGCGACTTTCGGGGCGGAGTCGCGTGCCGTCACAGGCCGGACACTCGGTCACGGCCATGTAGTCCTCGATGTGGCCGCGCGCCCGGTCGCTGTCAGTTTCGACGTAGCGTCGTTCGAGGTTCGGGATGACGCCCTCGAACGGTTCTTCCTTCCGGCGGATGCCGTTCTTCGTGTTCCACTTGAACAGCACGTCCTCGTCGGTGCCGTAGAGGAATCCCTGTCGAACCTCCTCGCTGAGGTCCTCGAACGGCGTCGTCAACTCCACGCTGAAGTGTTCGGCGACGGAATCGAGTTGGCGGCGATAGTACGTCCGCTGGTAACTCCACGGCTCGAAGACGTGTTTGAGCTGTTTCGACGGGTCCTCCACGACGAGGTCCTCGTCGATCTCCTTCGTCTCGCCGATACCCTCACACTCGGGACACGCGCCGTGTGGACTGTTGAACGAGAAGCTCCGCGTCTCGATTTCGCGGAAGTCGATGCCGCAACTCGTGCAGGCCAACTCCTCGGAGAACTCCACGACGAGTCGGTCGTCGCCGTCCCCGGCCAAGTCGCCCGTCGAACGGGATTCGGACCCGAGATTCGCGTCTTCGGGCGCGTTCGGGACGATGAGTTTCATCACGCCTTCGGCCTCCTCCAGCGCGGTCTCCACGCTGTCGTTGATGCGGCTTCGGACCTCCTCGCTGACCTTCACGCGGTCCACGATGACGTCGATGGTATGGTCGTAGTTCTTGTCGAGGTCCGGCCGGTCGAGCGTCAAATCGAACTCCTCGCCGTCCACTTCGACGCGCGAGTAGCCGTCCGAAACGAGGTCGTCGAACAGGTCTGCGAACGCGCCCTTTTGGTCGCGGACGACCGGCGCGGCGATTTTCGCCTTGGTCCCTTCGGGCAAATCGAGCACCCGACGAACCATGTTCTGGGCGCTCTGCTCGCCGACCTCTCGTCCACATTGCGGACAGTGTGGCGTGCCGACGCGAGCGTAGAGCAGTCGCAAGTAGTCGTGCAGTTCCGTCACGGTACCGACCGTCGAACGCGGGTTGTTCGCCGCGTTCTTCTGGTCGATGGAGATGGCGGGCGACAGGCCTTCGACGTTCTCGACCTGCGGTTTGTCCATCTGCCCGAGGAAGTTTCGGGCGTAGGCCGACAGGCTCTCGATGTAGCGTCGCTGTCCCTCAGCGTACACCGTCTCGAAGGCGAACGAGGACTTCCCCGACCCGGACAGGCCGGTGACGACGTTAAACTCCTCGCGCGGAATCTTCACATCGAGGTCTTTGAGGTTGTGCTCCTCGGCCCCCCGCACTTCGATGTAGTCCTTGCTCATCTATACTCAGACAGCGACTGGACGAGGGTATGCCTATCGGTTGGGAATGCAAGCGGAGTGAAAGTGAAGCGTGAGGAGACGGAATCGTGGGAGCCGAGACGGACCACCGAACGGGACATATTCGTTCGGTCCTTACCGAACGTAAGTGCCATCGAACACAGCGATACCGGAGGAAGCGGAACGGCACACGATGTGGCGACTCTTCGCCGAGTACGGCCGCGGCTACTGGCCGCAGTTCGTCGCGGGGTTCGTCGGGACGATACTCGGACGCCTCTCGGGTCTCCTGCCGCCGGTCATCCTCGGTATCGCCATCGACTCCATCTTCCTGAACGAACAGGCGTTCCACATTCGATTCATTCCGGCGGCGTGGACGCCGACGACGCCGAGCGGCCAGCTTTGGCTCTCCATCGGTATCGTCCTCGCCTCGTTCCTCGTCGGGGCGGCGTTCTCGTGGCTGGAAGGCTGGGGCTGGAACGCGTTCGCACAGGGCGTCCAGCACAGGCTCCGCGTGGACACCTACGACCGGATGCAACTCCTCGACATGAACTTCTTCGACGGCAAGCAGACGGGCGAGTTGATGTCCATCCTGAACAACGACGTGAACCAGTTGGAGACGTTTCTGAACGACGGGCTGAGTTCGGCGCTCCGCATCGGCGTCCTCATCGTCGGCATCGGCGGCATTCTGTTCACCCTCAATCCGGCGCTCGCGCTGGTGGCGCTGCTGCCGGTGCCCGTCCTCGCGGCGTTCACGTACCTGTTCGTTAGAACCATCCAGCCGAAGTACGCCGCGATGCGGGCGAGCGTCGGCGCGCTCAACTCCCGACTGGAGAACAACCTCGGCGGCATCCGCGTCATCAAGTCCGAAACCGCGGAGGACTACGAATCCGGCAGAATCGAGGAGGCGTCCGGCGACTACTACGACGCGAACTGGGACGCCATCACGACCCGAATCACCTTCTTCCCCGGCCTGAGCCTCCTGACCGGCATCGGCTACGCCGTCACCTTCGCCGTCGGGGCTTTTGGCTGCTATCGGGCGCGCCGGGGCCGCTCACCGGCGCGCTCGAACCCGGCGTGTTCGTCACCTTCGTCATCCTGAGCCAGCAGTTCATCTGGCCCATGGCGCAGTTCGGGCAGATAATCAACATCTACCAGCGCGCCGAGGCGTCGAGCGACCGGGTGTACTCGCTGATGAACGAACGGGGAACGCTGGACGAGAGCGCCGACGCGCCGGATTTGGTGGTCACGGACGGCATCGTCGAGTACGACGACGTGGGATTCGGCTACGACGAGGAGCAAGTCGTCTCGAACATCGACTTGCGTGCCGGACGCGGCGACACGCTGGCGCTTGTCGGCCCGACCGGGGCCGGAAAATCCACCGTCCTCAAACTCCTGCTCCGCATGTACGACGTTGACGAGGGGGCCATCCGCATCGACGGCACCGACATCCGCGACGTGAACCTCCGCAGTTTGCGGCGGTCGGTCGGTCACGTCAGTCAGGAACCGTTCCTGTTCTACGGGACGGTCAAGGAGAACATCGCCTACGGGACGTTCGACGCGACGGACGACGAAATCGAGGCGGCCGCGAAAGCCGCCGAAGCGCACGAGTTCATCACCAATCTGCCCGACGGCTACGACACCAAAGTCGGCGAGCGCGGCGTGAAACTCTCGGGCGGTCAGCGCCAGCGACTCTCCATCGCGCGGACGGTTCTGAAGGACCCCGACATCCTCGTCCTCGACGAGGCGACGAGCCACGTCGATACCGAAACCGAAGCCCTCATCCAGCGAAGCCTCGCCTCGCTCGTGGACGAGAAGACCACGTTCGCCATCGCCCACCGCCTCTCGACTATCAAGGATGCGGACGAAATCGTCGTCCTCGACGACGGCGAGATAGTCGAACGCGGCACTCACGACGAACTGCTGGCGTTCGAGGGCCTGTACGCGAACCTCTGGCACGTGCAGGCTGGCGAAATCGAAGCCCTTCCGCGGGAGTTCATCGAGCGGGCGATTCGACGGCGGGCGGAAATCGAAGACGGCGACGTCGAGGGAACGGAGGCACAGGCGGACGGCGGAGAGCGATAGCCCCGTCCCCACATTTAAATACAATAACACGACAAGCTGTGAACAATGGAACCTCCAACGCAGCGCGACATCGGCGGTGTCGTTCTCGACGACGACACGTACACGGTCAAACAGAGCCACTTCCGGAACAAGTACAAGGTGTACGATTCCGCCGGAAACCTCGTCCTGAAGTCGAAACAGAAGCTGTTCAAGATGAAAAAGGAGTTCCCGTTTTACGACGCCGACGGGAACGTCGTCTTTCGGGTGAAGGCGAAGAACGTCTTCGATGTCGCCGGTGATTACGTCCTCGTGGACGAACGCTCTGGCGACCCCGTTTTAGTACTCAACAAGAACTTCACCTTCTTCCACCACCGTTGGACGATACAACTCCCGGACGGAACCGAACTCGCGGAAGTCGCCTCCAGAAGTGCGGTCCTCGAAGCGCTGCGGTCGCTCGTCGACGTCCTCTCGTTCCTCCCGCACAAGTACTCCATCACCTCGCCCGAGGGAGATTCCATCGGTGAAATCCAGGGCCATTTCTCGCTCCGCGATAAGTACGACGTTCGCATCCACGACACGGGGTCGATACCGAAAACGGCGCTCGTCGCGGGAGCGATAGCCATCGACGCGCTGGAAGGGAACTGACCCGACTCAGACCTTCTCCGGCAACCAACCGCCGTCCACTTCGACGTTCACACCGCTCAGGTAGTCGCTGTCTTCGTCCACGAAGAAGCGCAGCGCCTGCCCCATGTCCTCGAACTTCGCCGGTTCGCCGCGAGGCAGGTCGTCGGGGAACACGTCCGAGTTTTCGACCACGTAGGGCGAAATCGCGTTGACGGTCACGCCGTCCGTTTGGGTGTCCGCGGCGAGCATCCGGGTGAACATCAGGACGCCCGCCTTGGCGATGAAGTACGGGGCGTTCTTCGGGTTGATGAGTCCTTTCTCGGCGCTGGCATAGCCGACGTTGACGATTCGACCGAATCCCGCCTCGCGCATCTCCGGGAGCGCCCGCTTCGAACAGAGGTAGGTTCCGTTGATGTTGCCGTCGAGCACGGCGTTCCATCGGTCGAACGAGATATCCTCCCAGTGGTCGGGCGCGAACGGGCCGACGTTGTTCACCAGCACGTCCACGCTTCCGAGTTCGGACTCGACGGTCGAAAAGAGGGCGTCCACTTCGTCCGGGTCGGTGACGTTCCCCTGCACAGTCGTCGCTTCGACGCCGTTCTCCCGTGCAGTCTCGGCGACGTCCCGCGCCTCGTCCGCACTCGAATGGTAGTGAACGGCAACGTCGGCCCCGCAGTCGGCGAGCGAGAGGAGGAGTTCCCGGCCGACACCCTTCGAACTTCCCGTGACCAGCGCGACTCGTCCGTCCAGTTTCGGCGTTATCATACGGTCCGCTTCGCGGCGGAGTCCCAACTATCTTGACATCCCGATTATCTCGCTTTTGAGTGAATCTCCCCCTATATTTAATATTCTCCATGGAGAGGTGCTACCATGGCAATAGAGACGATTCTTCTCGCGGTAGGACCGGGCGACGCGGACCGAACCGGGCGACTCGCCGACGCTGTTATCGATGTGGCCGGACCGACCGGCGCGACGGTCGTCCTCGCACACGTCTTCACGGACGACGAGTTCGACGACGTTGTAGACCGACTCGACTACGACCCGGCCGGGAAACCCAACTCGGACGAGGTGGCGGCGCGACACGCGACGATTCGCTCGCTTTCGGACGCGCTGGACGCCGAGGACATCGGCTACTCGGTTCGGGGCGCAATCGGCGAGCACGGCGAAACCATCGTCGAACTCGCCGAGGACGTGAACGCCGATAGCGTCTTCGTCGGCGGCCGCAAGCGCTCACCGACCGGAAAGGCCGTTTTCGGCAGCACCGCACAGGAAGTGATGCTTTCCGCTCCCTGCCCCGTGACGTTCGTCCGCGAGGACTGAACCCCCGCAATCGGACGTCGCGCTTTTTTGTCTCTCACTCCTCCGCGCGTTCCTGCCAGCGTCGTTGGATTCGCCGTTCGCGGATGTGTCGCTCCCCGTCGGCGACTTCCTCTCGCGTCGTGCGTTCGAACGCCTCGATGTTGCGGAGGAACTCCGTTTCGAACGATTCGACCAACTCGTAGGTCCACCGGTCGCCGCCGAGGACGCCGCACGGGAGGATTTCGTCGCGGATGTGGTCCGCGAGGTCGTCGTGCCCGGCGTCCCGGAGGTGGGTTTCGGCCTCGCTGAAGTGCTCCATCGCGTGGCCGGTGGCGTGATGGAACTGGACGAGGTAGCCGTGTCCCTTCCGGAGCCCTTCGATACCCAGTTCGAGTTCGTGGAGCGCGGATTCCGTTTCGTCGTCGATGGCCGGGAGGTCGTCCGCCATGTCCTGATTAACGCCGTCGAACCAGTTAACTCCGACAGGCGACCGGCCGAACCTCTCGGGCCGTCGAAAGAAACTCGACGGCGAGTAAATGCCTGTAGTTAAGTGGGACGGACGACGTTTGTTCACCTGAATGGCCTACTACGCGGGTGTAGACCTGGGGGCGACCAACGTCAGGGCGGCGGTTGCCGACGAAGGCGGCAACGTCGTCAGCACGTACGACCGCGGTACGCCACAGGGACCGACCGGCATCGCGGTTACTGAAGCAGTGCTCGAATGCATTCGTGGGGCGTGTTCGAACGCGACCATCGACCCCAGTGAGATTCGGGCGGCAGGCATCGGCAGCATCGGCCCGTTGGACCTCGCGGAGGGTGCGGTCGATAACCCGGCGAACCTGCCGGACACCATCGACCGAATCCCCCTGACGGGACCGGTTGGGAAACTCATCCACAGCGAGCGCGTGACCCTCCACAACGACACCAACGCGGGCGCTATCGGACAGCGGTTCTACAGCGACCGCAACCCCGACGACATGGTGTACATCACGATTTCGAGCGGTATCGGCGCGGGCGTCACCGTGGACGGCAACGTCCTCACCGGCTGGGACGGCAACGCGGGCGAGGTGGGGCACATGATAGTCGACCCACACGGCAGGCGAACCTGTGGCTGTGGCAAGGAGGGCCACTGGGAGGCCTACTGTTCCGGCAACAACATCCCGGAGTACGCCCGGATGCTCGCCGAGGAGGACGAAACCGTATCGACCGCGCTTCCGCTCGACGACCCCGATTTCTCCGCGAAAGACGTGTTCGAGAACGCCGGTATCGACCCCTTCGCCGACCACGTTATCGAACAACTCGCCCACTGGAACACGGTCGGCGTGGCGAACGTCGTCCAAGCCTACGCACCGCTGGTCGTCTACCTCGGCGGTGCCGTCGTGCTCAACAACGAGGAACTCGTCGTCGACCCGATTCGGGAGCGCGTCGGCAACCACCTGCTGAACAATCAGCCGGACGTCCAGCTCACGACGCTCGGCGATGAAGTCGTGTTGAAAGGTGCAATCGCGAGCGCGCTGACCGACGGTACCGGCGACGAAACACGTCTCGCCGACTGATTTTCGAGAGGAAGATATTCGAGGGTACGGCCTATTCTGATCTCTATGCGAGTGCGCCTGCCGTGGCTTCGTCTTCGACAGTTTTGGGATGCGTTGGTCGTGTCGAGATACGTTAGTCGTTATTTCTCTACGAGTGCAAGAGGCGTTGGCTGTAACTGCTCTACGAGTACAGACGTCAATGAGACCGCCACCGCACCGCATCAGCCACTCCCTCCCCAACCGATTGCGCTTCTCGCTTCGCTGTGATGCTCATCCCTCGCGCGCTTCAGCGAGGCGACTCGGACGACACGTCCTCGCCCCCTCGCCGGCGCACGCCGGAATGGCTGGATTCTACTTCTCGAAATCGAACTGCTTCATCCTCACCGAAAGCCGCTCTCTTGGAGGGCTTCGTTCAGGTCCTCCCGAATCCGCTCGCCGAGGTCGCTGTCCATGGCGGTGGTGACGACGCGGTTTTCCTGCACGCTGGACCCGTCGCGGAGGAGGAGTCGGACGTTCCCGTTCTCGTCGGCGCGGGTGGCCTTGGCGCGGACGCCGGAGTCGGAACTCGCACCCCCCGCGTTGATTGGGCCGGGGATGATTTTCTTGACGTGCGGGTGGCAGGCGACCTCCCGAATCACGCGCATGCCGTCGCGGTTGCCGATGAGGGTTGTGTGCGTTCCGCCGATTTTCTCGGCCGGGTCGAGGTCCACGACTTCGAGCGAGCGCTCGCCGCGCCGCGCCAGCACCTCCTCGACGGGGTTCCCGTCGCCGACGCGGTAGAAGTCGTAGTGGAGTTGGGCGCGGACGGCGCGAATCACGTCGCGGTCGCCCGCCGCGTACACGTCCTCGGGGTGTTTCCGTCGCACTTCGTCGGCGATGCGTCCCGCGAAGTTACGGAGTTCGACGACCTCGGTTTCGCCCTCCTCGGGCGTGGTGCTGACGCCCGTCTTCCCGACCACGGTTTCGTCGCGGAGCATCGTGATGTCGGCGTGGTCGCGGGTCACGGCGAGAACGACGGAATCGGTGTTCTGCGTTCGACAGACGAGGCAGTAGTCGCCCGGGCGTTCGAGCGAGGACGCACACTGCCGACAGTTCATGCGCGTTCTTTCCCAATCGCTGCGTTTAACCTCGGCGTTTCGACGACGTGTTCGGTGAGGGAAAGAAAAATATCGGATGAAAGACAACTATGGATATGCGTTTCCGAACGACCCTCTCCAAGCGGTCACTCTCCGCCCGGCGCTCACTCCTCTCCCTTCTCGTCCTCCTGTCGATTCTCACGATGGTTGTGGCGACGCCCGCTTCGAGTAGGCCACCGCCGGAGCCGTTCTGTGGCTCGTGCGGGGGTAGCTTCACCGAAGAAGCACACCAGTACGCCGAAACCCTCGGCGTCGAAAACGTGACGTTCGACGTCGAGCGCAGCACTGCCACGATTCGGGTCCACGACAACGGTACCGCGACGTGGACGGTGAAAAACCGGCTTGCGAGCGAGGAAACGGCGCGGTACTTCCGCGAGAACGGATGGGTGCTCGACGAAATCGCCGAGAACGCTGCTCCCGATTCCTCCCTCGACCCCGAACCGTTCCTCGACGCTCGCGTCGTCGGCACGAAGACGGTCGTCCTTCGGTACCGGACGAGCGCCGCCGCGACTGCCCCGGGCGGCGTCGTCCGATTCGACGGCTTCCGACACGCACGGGAGGGGTCGATTTCGGGACTCGGTGCCGACCGACTGACGGTCGTCGGGCCGCCCGGAACCGTCGTCACCCGCGCGCCGCGAGGGGCGAGCGTGGACGGCAATTCCTTCTCCCTGACCGCCTTCCGCGACACCGGAGACGGCCCGTTCGTCGCGTTCGCGCGGTCGGGCGGGATTGCCGGTGAGGCGTGGAGTTTCGTGGCCGTCACGCTACCGCTGTCCGGTGACATCGCGTTCAACCTCCTCTTCGACATTCTCCTCCCGGCGAGCGTCCTGTTCGCGCTCCTCGTCGGCTTCGTTCGACTCGGCGGTCGGGAGGGAAGCCGAAACGAACGGACGCCTCGTCTGGTCGCGGGTATGGTCAGCGTTCTCGGCGTTCTCGCGTTGTTCGTCGGAACCCTCCGGTTGAACCACACCGTCTCCGGCTACTCGATGGGCATCGTCGTGGCCGGTGGAACCTACGCCGTCTTCGGGTTGCTGGCGTTCAGCGACGTCCGGCCGACGTTTTACCGTACGGTGGCCGCCGTCCTCCTCGCGTGGGTAGTCGGTCTCTGCGTGGCGATGCTGGCGGCCGCCGCCGTCGACTCAGCCGTCGCCGCTCGGCTCTTCGCCTCGAATCCGTACGCGATACGCAAATTCCTGTTCGCGGCGTTTTCGGTCCTTCTGGCATCGTTCATGACCGCGGTCGGCTGCGCCGCCGCGGTTCGTCGCCACAGGCGGGTGGCCCTCGGGATTCCGCCCGTCGCGTTCGCCGTCGTACTCGCACTGACGATACCGGTCACTCGGGTCAGAGGTCCGAACGACTTCCTGTTCTCCGTTTTCTTGCTCGTGTACCTCCTCGTCTTCGTCGCGCTGGTCGGACTCCCGGCGTTCCTGCTCGGACGCACGATTCCGAACGGACGGTAAGCTCGGGGAATGGTATGGTCGAGTAAATAGGGCGATAGAGCACGCGAGGTGGAGTCAAAGAAGGGAGCGTCGAGGCACAGGCGGCCCGCGGTCGCCTATCCCATATCGAGGGGATTCGCTTTCAGGAACTCCCGGAGGAAGACGGTGGCGTACGACCCGGAGGGGAGCGAAAATTCGAATGAGAGCGGGTCGTGGGAGAGCGAAAAGTCGCTCCCGAGCAGTATCGCGCGGCGGGTGCCGGTCGAGTGGAACTCGCCCGGGAGGTTGAAATCGTGCGGTTCGAGGTCGAGGTCGTCGAGGATTTCGCGTTCGATGTCTCCCTGCTCCCCCTCGGCGAGTTCCGTCTCGGTGCCGACCAGCGGCGCGGTGACGAACGCCCGGCCCCGCCGACAGTGGCGCTCGATGGTTCGGACGCGCTTTTCGCTCACGGTCTGCTGGCGGTCCATGTCGGGAACGGTGAAGCCGTCTACCTCCTCCGCGAAGCACACCACGTCGCCCGCGACCGGCTCGTCGAACGGAAGCCCGCGCTGAAGCCGCTCGCTCAGAATGCGGTTGAACACGTACGACTGGGCGGCATTGACGAGCAACCGTTGGAGGTTCGTCGGGAGCGATTCGAGCGCGTCCCGGAAGTCCTCGGGGTCGGTGCCGCCGTTTTCGACGAGTCGATGGGCCATCGAGCGCTCGAACCCGAGTCGTCCCGGCAGGGCGTCGAGCACGGCGTCCCAGTCCGGCGCGAGGTTCTCGACGCGCTC
>NZ_MEIH01000037.1:0-24257 GCF_001723155.1 Haladaptatus sp. W1 | reverse complement strand
CGAACGAAACGACGTCGCCCGGTTGGAACGTATACCGCTCCGAGAGGAACGCGATGACTTCGCGCGGGGAAAACAGCATTTCCGAGGTGTTCGCCTCCTGACGAAGGTCGCCGCCGACGTGCGTCGTCATCTCGACGTCCGAGGGGTCCAACTCCGTCTCGACCCACGGACCCAACGGAGCCGAGCCGTCGAACGCTTTCCGGGCGGTTCGTCCGTCTTGGTCGAGGGCGTCGAGGTCGTTTAGTATCGTGTATCCGCGAACCGCGTCGTCCACGTCGCCAACGTCGATGTTCGTGCATCGACCGTCGATAACGGCGGCGAGTTCTCCGGCGTACGTCAGTTCGCTCGTCCAGTCGGGATACGGTAGTGCCGCTCCGTGCGGAAGAACCGACACCGGCGGCTTGATGAACCAGTCGGGACGCTCGGGTCGCTCGTACCCCATCTGGTCGTTCGTCGTCGCGTAGTTTCGCCCGACGCAGTACAGCGCCGACGGTTCGCAGGGAGCGAGCAGTTCGGCGTCGTCACCGACGAGGTACGACTCGGAGCCGGTTTCTACCGTCCCGTCCTCGTATTCACCAGTCAGCACCCCATCCGCGGTCCGTATCCGTGCCAAGCGCATACGTCGTAGCCACTCGAAGCAGGCGTCTATTCCTTTCGGTGCACGCTGACTACGTACCCGAAGTGTCCGCTGCTGCTGATACTGCAGTCGTGACTGATGTTGAAATCGTGACCAATGCTGAAGTTTCAAAATGGAAATTTCATGGAGAGCGTAGCGTTGTGCGACTACCGCACATAAATATACGGACTGCAATTTTTATATGATGTATCTGATTCCGAAGGTTTAAATCAGAATGGGCAACCGAATATATCTATAACGACATGTCATCCTTAGATATATAAGCGTGCTATGACACACCTGATACAGAAGCGGTTCCCCCGCCGATTCCGCCGGACGACTCCAACGCGTGGTACGCGCCCGACGTGCGCGACCAGCGCGAACTCCACCCCGGCGTGGTCGCTACGGTTCGGGAGACGGACGACGGGTTCCGCTACGACGTTCGCACGCCCACGCTCGGTGTGACGGACGAGAACGCGCTCGACCGGGTTCGAGAGTACTTCGCCACCGCGAACCTTCGACGGCCGCTCACCCGCGAGGGGGCGGTCGAATGCGTCGAGCAGGGGTTCGAACCGAAGTACAGACGCGCCATCGACCGGCTGACAGACCTCTCACATTCGGCCCGTCGCCGGGTCGAGTATCACGCGCTGGCCGAATTGCTCTGTCTCGGGCGACTCACGCCGCTGGCGCTGGACGACCAGATAGAAGTCGCCGACGCCGCGGGAGACCACCTCGTCGTCCACACCGAGGACTACGCACCCGCCGACACGGACCTCCCGGCCGACGCCGACTATCTGGCTCGCTTCGCCAGCGAGAGAATTGAGACGCACACGGTCAATTTTCGGGACTTTCGAATTCCGGTCGTCATCTATCAGGAGCACCTGCTCGGGACGGATTCGTTCGCCACGAAGTACGCCGTCCTCGAACCGAACCTCCTGCCGGACGACGACCGCCTCATCGAGGAGTGTAAGGACCGCATCTGGGAAACGCACGTCGGCGACATCGTGGACGACCGCGCCGCGTTCGTCCGCTCGCGGGCGACGCAATTCCTCTCGCGGCGGCTCACCGCCCGGAACACCCGCGCGTGGTTCGACGCGGCGAAGTATCGCGTTCGAACCGCGCTCGCGGAGTACGACCTCGCGGTTCCGCCGGTGGACCATCGCTTCTCGGACGACCGACTCACCGACCTCGTGTACTACGTGCTCCGCGATTACGTCGGGCACGGAAAGCTGACTATACCCATCCGGGACGGTCTGCTCGAAGACATCGAGGCGAATCGCGTCGACGAGCGAATCAAGGTCGTTCCCCGCGGCCGCGCCATCGGCCACGGTGAGCGCATCCCGACGAACCTCGCGTTCGAGGACGAATCGGCGTTCGTCAACGTCGTCACCCAGATGGCCGCCTCGGACGGCGTGGAGCTCAACGCCAGCAACCCCAGCGCGAAGGTGAACCTCTCGCTCGACGGCGTGGCCGACGAGGAGACCATCCGCTGTGCCGTCGCCCTCCCGGTCATCTCGGAGGACGGTCCGCACATCTCCATTCGGAAGCAGGCACCGGACACGATGACCCCCATTGACCTGCTCGACGCCGACAGCATCTCGACCGAAATCGTCACCCTGCTCTGGCAGCTGTACGAACACCACGGCGTCGCGCTGTTCTCGGGCCAGACAGGGGTCGGGAAGACGACCCTCATGAACGCGCACATGCCGTTCATCCCGTACCGCGACCGTCCCATCAGCATCGACGAGGGGTCCCGGGAGGTGCGCCTGCCGCACGAAACCGGCGTCTCGCTCACCACCCGCGACCACGAAAACGACTACAAACGCGTGACGATGGCGGACCTGATGACCGAGTGCAACTACCTCAACCCGGACGTGGAGGTCATCGCGGAAATCAACACCCCCGCTTCGTTCCGGACGTTCGCCGAATCGCTGAACACGGGCCACGGCCTCCTCGGGACGACCCACGCAGAGAACATCGAGAAACTCGTCAACCGGGTGGTCGAACAGGGGCTTTCCTCCTATCTCCTCCAAGAAATCGACCTCGTGGTGTTCCCCCGCAACGTGGACGGCGAGCGCTACGTCGGCGAAGTTGTCGAACTCGTGACTGAGGAGGAGTTGGCCGAACTGGACGGTCGCTGTGGGACAGTCACGAAGGACGGCACGACGATTCACTGGAACGCCCTCGCGTGGCGGGAGCACGACGGGTCGTTCCACACGAAGTACGACCACCCGCACCTCGGCGACGACGAGCGGAACATCGGCTTTCGGTTCTTCCACCGCCTCGCCCACCGCACCGACCGGAGCGTCGAGGAAGTAGAGGCCGAGTTCCACCGTAAACACCGCTACGTGCAGTATCTGGAACGGGAGAACGTGACCGACTTCGACGAACTGTTCTCGTTCCTCGCCGACCTCCAGAACAACGAGGCGGCGACGGTGGAACGGGTTTCGCGGGAGGTGAGCGGGTGAGCTTCACGACCGAATCGACCGGAGACGTTTCGAAATCGACGACCTTCGAATCGTCGCTCGGCCTCTTCGACCGCGCGCTCTACGCGCTGTTTTCCCGCCACGCCGACCAGCGGCGACACGACCGGAACAGAAAGCGGTACCGCGCGACCGACGTGAACGCCAGTTTCGATGTGTTTCTCTCACGAATTTATGGCCTCTCGTGGGTCGTGTTCCTCGGAATGTTCGCGTGGGTACTCCTCCTCACGCTCGCAATTCCGCCGACCGTTCTGGCGCAGTTCGCGTCGTTCCTCCACGGCGGCGTTCCGGTCGTGGAGTACGTCCCGGTTCCGCGCGTTCCACGGGTGTACGCGGCGGCAGGGGTCGCGCTCTGCTGTGCGGCGGTCGGAAAGCGAGTTTCCGTCTGGTTCGGGGGGTTGTATCTCGGGTGGGCGGCGAGCGTCCGCCGGTCGAACATCGAGCGAACGCTTCCGGGTGCGGTCCGCTATCTCCGGGCCTTGTCGTCCGGGAGCGACGACCTGCTGGAGATGCTCCGAAAAGTCGCCGACCGCGAGGAGTCCTACGGCGAAACCGCGGTCGCGTTCCGGAAGGTGTTGAACAAGGCCGCGCTGACCGGCAGCGTCGATGACGGCTTGCGAATCGTCGCCCGCGACACGCCGTCGCGGGACGTACTCGCGCCGTTCCTGCTCAAGTTCCGCGAGCACGCGGAACAGGGACCGGACGCACTGGAGCAGTACCTCCAGATGGAGGGGCGTATGCTGAGCCACAGGCAGTCGCGGTCGCACGAGCAGGCACAGGACTTCCTCGAACTGTTGGCGGAGATGTTCATCGTCCTGCTGGTCGTTCCGGCGCTGCTCGTCATCGTGCTGACGGTGATGAGCGTCCTCGCACCGGGATTATCGAAACCGGCCCCGCCACCGTTCGGTGGGCTTTCCGTCCGAACGTTCATCGTCTACGCGAGCGGTGCCTTCATCCTCGTCATCGGAGCGGGCGCGGCGGTGCTGGTGTCTTCACTCCGTCCGGTGGACCAATCCCCGCCGACTCACTCGCGCTCGAACCGCGTTTCGGACCTGTTCCGCACGGTCCTCATCAATCCGGCGAACACGGCCGCCATCCTCGCCCCAGCGACGGTCGCCGTGGGTGGGCTTCTCTGGTATCTGGAGTACACGCCGATCAACACGGTTCTCCTCTCGTACGTCGCGTTCGCGCTCCCGGTCGGGGTGGTGTCGGTTCGCCGCTCCCGCCGCGACGACGCGAAGGACCGGGAAATAAAGGACTTCGTGCACGCCGTATCGAGTCACGTCAGCCTCGGCCGACCCTTCTCCACGGCCGTCGAGCGCGTCGCGCGGGACGTGGACCTCGGCGCGCTCCAGCCGAACGTCAACGACCTCGCATTCAGTTCGAATCTCACCAGCCGCGAGGGTGACCTCCGACGCGACGCCCTCTCTCGATTCGTCGAGGACGTCGGGACGCCGCTCGCGGACCAAACCATCGGCCTCGTCACCGGGACGCTGGACGTCGGCGGCGACACCGAGACCGTCTTCGACACGCTACAGGTCGAAATCGGGCGGCTCTACCACCAGAAGAAATCGCTCCGGTCGAACATGCTCGTGTACGTCGTCGTGGGATGGATGACTGCACTGCTCGTCGTCGGCATCATGGTCGCGGTCAACGCCTACGTGCTCGACAGCTTCTCGCAGTTGTCGGCGGTCTCCTCGTCCAGCGCCGGATTCGCGCTCGACCCGCACGCGGTGCAACCCGCCCAAGACCGCCATCGGTTCTACGTCGTCACCCAAGCGACCATGCTCGCGTGCGGCTGGTTCGCGGGATACGCCAGCCGTGGATTCTACGAGGCGCTGCTCCACTCGGCGGCGCTCGTCGCGGTCGCGTACTTCGTCTTCGCGGGGGTGGGAATGGTATGACCCGCGGCGAGTCGAATGCCCCCGGAAAGTCGAACGCCCGAGGGCAGTCCAACGTCATCGGCGTCGCCCTCCTGCTCGGCGTCGTCATGCTCTCGCTCGCGTCGCTGACGGCGAGCGTCGGGATGGTCGTCCAGAGCAACGCCGCGACGGCGGACGCGGCGCGGGTCGCTACGGATATGAATCGGGCACTCGACCCGGTGGAAGTGACCGGCATCCATCGCGGCCGCGTGGCATTTTCGGCAGGAGAACTGACGACCGAGGCCCGGGAACTTCGCGTTCTCAACGAATCGGGGACCGTCCGAGTCGTCCGCGTGGACGCCCTCGTCTTCACGAACGGCGACAGACGCGTCACCGACCTCGCCGGAGCGGTCGTCCAAGGAACGGGCGATGCCGGGAGGATGGACGCCCGACCACCGATCACGTCGTCCGAACGCGGTGGCGTCCTCGTCGTCGGAGCCGCGAAACTCAACGCCTCCGGTCGGACGGTCGTATCGAAGCGCGGCGAATCAGCGGTCGTCCGCACGAACGTCACGCACGACCGAACAGCGCTCGGCAACGGAACCTACCGGGTCGCGGTGGAGACGAAAACGCCCGACGCGTGGGGTCGCTACTTCGAGCGGCAGAACGCCACGACGACGACTCGGGACTTCGATGGCGACGGGATTCCGAGCGTCGTCGCGCGATACCCCGGAACGCGGTTTTGCTACCTCGTTGTCCACGACATGCACATGGAGGTGCTGTGATGGACGAACGAACGAACGCGCAGCGCCGACGACGGGGTGAGCGAAACGGACGACCGGGCGGACAAAGCGGACGACCGGGCGGTCAGCCCGGTCATCGGCAAGGTACTCGAAGCCGGACTCGTCGTGCTGTATATCGGCCTGCTGACGACCACCTTGTACGGTGGCGTCGTTCCCAAGTACAGAACGGCCGTCGGCGACGAGATGGGACAGCGCGTGCTGTCGAAGTCGGCCGAGCGAATCCAACAGGCGGTTCCCGAGGTCGGAACGAACGTCGACGTTCGAACCCGTGTCTCGTTGCCGGAAACCGTTCGCGGACGCGGATACACCATTCGGGCGGACGGAACGACACTGACGCTCGACCATCCGAACGACCGACTGAATTCGAGCGTGCGACTCGCCCTTCCGTCGCGGGTGGCGACCGTGCGCGGAAACTGGTCGAGTCGTGAACCGGCGCTCATCACGGTTCGAAGCGGTCCGGACGGCCTCGTCGTGGAACTGAAACGAGGTGAAAAGCGATGAGTCCGATGCGTCGTGAGCGGCGACACGGATCGAAGGGACGCGCGCAGATGAACTTGCCCGCGTTGGCGGTCGCACTGCTCATCCTGACGATGGTGACGGGATTGAGCGTCGGTATCGCCGACAGGGCGTTGATCGGTGCGGACAGGAATCCAACGACGCGACGGGCCGCCGTGGCGACGAGCGAGCGACTCGTCTCGGCGGACAGTCCGTTGACGGTTCGGTCGAACGTCGTCAACGCGACGACGCTCGACGGATTCAACGCGAGTCGGCTGACGGCGTGGTTTCCGGTGGTCGGCGAACGGGACGTCCGCATTCGTCTCGGCGAGACCGTCGTCGCCAAACGAGGCTCACCGACGGGCGGCGTGACGATTCGCCGAATCGTCCTCGTCGAGAATCGGAGCGCGGTGACGCTGACGCCCCCGTTATCGACGAGCGACCCCCAGTTTACCCTCCCACGCCGCACGCCGAACGCGACGCTCGCCGTTCACCCGCCGGACGGAACGACCGTGAGTGTCGTCCGAGCGAACGGTCGGGTGGTGTTGCGGAACGCGTCGGGTATCGACGGGCGGTTTCACGTTCCTCTTTCGCGGTTCGAGACGACTCGATTCTCGTTCGAAGCGGACGGTCGTCTCCCGACGGGCAGCGTCAACGTCACCTATTACCCGGCGAAAACCCGAAAAGCGGTTCTGGCGGTGACGGTCGATGCGTAGCGGACGTAGCGAGACACCGCGTGACGGCTCACGGTCGTCTCGCGCTCAACTGTCGCTGTCCGTCGTTGAGGCGGGAATCGGCGTCGTGCTCGTCCTCGGCGTCACGATGGGGTTCGCGTTCGGCGTTCCGTCGCCGAACACGCGCGGAACGCAACTCGACCTGTACGCGAAGGATACCGGGGCGGTGCTCGTCCACGAGGCCCCGCGACACCACGGCGCGACGCGGTTGGCGGAGATAATCGAGTCGAGGGAGTCGTTCCGCCGAGAAAAGAGCGCGCTGGAGACTCGCGTGGACCGCATCCTCCCGGACAACCTGATGTTTCGGGTCGAGATGCCGTACGGTTCGGTCGGCTATCGAAAACCGGGCGGCGTCCCGGTCGGCGTTTCGACGGTGACGACCACCAACGGGGACGTGACAATCTGGGTGTGGTACGTATGAAAAATCGCGCTCAACTCGTCCTCACGGCGGCGGCCGTGGTCGCCGTCGCGCTCGCGCCCGCGGTGTTCGCCTACCTTCAACTGGGCTACAGCGCGGACGTAGCCGCGAGCGGCGATTACGACGCTCCCGTCGGGAACGCACAGCGCGTCCTGTCGCGCGGAGTCCACGGCGCAGCGACGGGAATCCCGTCGTCGTATCGATGGAACCGTCGGGAGGCGGCCATCTCGGCGGTGCGAGCGAGCCTCCAACCGACGATAGACGCGCTCCGGTCCTCCCGCGTCGAATCAGGAACTGTGTACCAGGTGGCGTACAACCGATCGGCGGCGCAAGCGTGGGGCGACGAACGCTGTGCGACGACACGCGGCCCGAACCGACAGTTCGGTGCGTGCGAGGCCAGTCGCGGCATCGTCGTCCAGAATCGAACCGGCGAGACGCACGTCCTCGCGGCGGCGTTCGACGTGCACGTGACGACCGAGCGGGGGCGGAACGAAGTGACGGTGATCGTCCCGTACGACGACGGGTGAGTGGTGGAAAACACCCATCGCAAGCGATTGGGTGGAAGCGTCCCGTATCGAACGACTGGTGGAAGCTTCGCCGGTGACGGCCACTTATTTCATCCATCGACCCGTCTCCGTTCCCATGCAGGAACCAACAGTTCGTCTCGGCGTCGTCGGGTTGGGATTCATGGGGCAGACCCACGCGACCAACGCCGAAGAACTCGGACACGACGTGGTAGCGGGTGCGGACATCGACCCCGCGACGCGCGACGAATTCGAATCGGCGTACGGCGCGGCCACCTACGAAGGGTTCGAGGCGATGTACGAGGCGGAGAATCTCGATGCGGTCGCCGTTTCCACGCCCAACACCTACCACGAAGCGGCCGTCGTCGCCGCGCTGAGCTACGGCTACGACGTGTTCTGTGAGAAACCGCTCGCGGACACGCTGGAGAGCGCAGAACGCATGGCCGAGGCCGCACGAGCGGCCGACGGCTTTTGCATGGTGAACTTCCACAACCGCGTCTCGACCGCGGCGGAGTTGTTCATGGGCTATCAGGAGGACGACTACTTCGGGGAGGTTCGCCACGTGCGGGCAAACTACGTCCGCAGTCGGGGGATTCCCGGCGTCGGGTCGTGGTTCACCAACGAGGAACTCTCGGGTGGCGGCGTCGTGGTCGATATCGGCGTCCACGCCATCGACCTCGCGCTGTATCTGATGGGATTCCCGCCGGTCGAGGACGTGTTCGCCGTCACCCGCATGGGATTCGGCGACCGCGACAACTACGTGGACCCGGACGACTGGTACGACGCGACGGAGGAAGCCGTGTTCGACGTGGAGGACTCGGCGACGGCGCTGATCCGCTGTGCCGACGACCGGACGCTCTCGCTCGAAGTCGCGTGGGCGGCCAACGAAACGGCCAATCAGGAGTTCGTCGTCCGCGGAAGCGAGGCGGGCGCACGCCTCGACCTCGGCGGCGAGACGTTGACCATGCTTGAGGGAAGCCATCGCGGTACCGATCACCTCGTCGAATCGTCGGTCAGCGACGCCTCGCTCGACCACACCGGCTGGCGCGGCAGCGACAAGCGGTTCCTCGATGCCGTCGCGGCGGGCGAGGCACCCGAGTTCAACACCATCGAGCAGGCGCTCACCACCCAGCGCGTCATGGACGCTATCTACCGCTCCGCCGAGACGGGCGAGCGCGTCTCGGTCGACGACCGGCCGGTCGGTCGCTAACCGGTTTTATCTGCCCCCGTCGATACGGACACCTCACGACTGGCACGGGATGGGTTCGATGGGGTATCAGACAATCGAATAGTTTAACCCGACGATACGAAATTGTGAAACATGAGCGACAGAACCGACCGACTTCTCGCCGCGCTCGTCATTCTGGTCGCGTTGCTTCTCGTTTCGCAGGTCACGGTCGTCCCGAGGAACCGACTGTTCGGGACGATATCGATTGGCGTCGCCGTCGTGGCAATCCTCTACGCGCTCGCCGAAATCGCGGACACGTTCGGGTAGCGACGGAACGACGCTTCGATGCGCAAACGCGGCGTCGAATCACCGAAACGCGGCGTCCCAGACGAGGTTCGAGAGGCAGATGCCGAGATACGCGCCGACGGTACCGATGAAAAACTGCTGTGCGGCGTCACCGAGCGTTTCCATACCGTTCCCGTGAAGCACGAGGAGGTTCGCCGCGACGTACAGCGCCATCACGACGGCGAGGAAGACGAACAGCGGAACGTTGACGAAGTACGCCAGTTTGGAGGTGGGGGGTTCCGACGCTGAAAGGACCATCGTGTCTGAATTTCAACCGTATTCCGTATATCCTTTCTCATCGCGGACGGTGCGAAAATAGCGTTCGTTTTCCGTTCTATCGTCCCTCACGGTACCGACGGTTCGGCCCCGACCGATACGGACAAAACTCAGGTAGCTTCGAATCCATCGTTCAGGCCAAGCAATGAACGTCGGCATCATCGGCGGAGGCGTCATCGGCACCAGTTGCGCGTACCACCTCTCCGACCGCGGTCACGAAGTCACGCTTTTCGAACGGGACGAAATCGGCTCGGGAACGACGGCGGCGTCGATGGCCGTCTTCGTGTGGCAGGCGGTCCCGCCGACCGAGTTCGCGCACCGACTTCGGCGGCGCGCGTGGGAGGAGTACGCGGCGTTCATCGACGGCGGCGAACTCGAATACACGCGAACGGGGCTTCGGCACGTCGCGTGGTCGGAATCGACGCTGGAGACGTATCGGGAGTACGCCGACGACCTCGACGCCGCGGGAGTGGACGCGACGGTGCGGTCGGGCGACGGACCGTACGACGACGACCGCGCCATCGGGGAGCTTTACACGCCCGAGGACGGCTACTTCGATCCCGTTTCCGTCGCGGAACTGTACGCCCGGAAAGCGCGGGCTGCGGGCGCGACGATTCGAACCGGGACGACGGTTACGGACCTCGACACCGAGTCGGGCCGCGTGACCGGCCTCGAACTGGACGGTGACGAGATAGCGGTCGATGCCGTCGTGAACGCCGCCGGACCGTGGGCACCAGCAGTCTGCGTCGCGGACGACGACCTCCCGTTGCGACGAACCGCCGGACCCATCGTCGGCTTCGAAACCGATGAGGACGTCGAGATTCCCTTCTCGCTCTTCGAAAACGACCTCTACGTCCGCGACTACTCGAACGGCGTGTACGTCGGCCACTACAACACCGACTATCGAGACGACGAGGACGCGAATCCCGACACAACGGCGACTCCCGACGACGGCGGCGCGTTCGAGCAACGGGCGAGGAACCTATTGGGCCATCTCGGGTTCGACGCGGACGACCTTCGGCGGGACACGGCGTGGACCGGGTATCGAACCGTAACGCCGGACGGACTCCCCATCGTCGGCGAGGGAACCACCGAAAACTACTACCTCGCCGTCGGGATGAGCGGCCTCGGAATCACCCGCGCACCCGTCGTCGGCCAGTCGGTCGCGGATGCGGTCGGCGGCGAGTCATCGTCGATGCTCCGCGAGATGTCGCCCGACCGCTTCGACTGATTCATCGCCGTCGGAAAATAGCCGGTCGCGTTATCGCCGGTCGCTCAGCCGTTTTTCGAGCGAGACGAGTCGCCGCTGCAATCGAAGGACGTAGCCGAATATCAGGAGGAAAATGGCCCCGTATCCGGCGATGAGTAGTGGTTCCATGGTTATCGGTTGTGTGCGTTCCCCCAATGAACCTTGTCTTCTAGCTCGTGGAGTTTGATTCGGACGCCCATCAGGTACGCGTACAGGAACGTGACCGCGAGTATCGAGACGACGAGAGTGAGCGGGTCGATGTTCGCGCTGACGTTCCCGTTCCCGAGGGTCGCCTCGTGAAACGTCGGCGTCCAGAGGCGCGTCGCGGCGTAGGAGATGGGTACGGTCACGAACCCGAGGACGCCGTAGACGGACGCGTAGCGCTCGTCGTCGCTGTTCTCGGTCGAGGAGTAGACGACGAGATAGCCCGCGTACACGAGCCACACGATGAGGAAAGTGACGAGGCGGACGTCGCTCCACTCCCACCACGAGTTCCAGATGACTTTGCCCCAAATGCTGCCGGTGATGAGCGTCAGCGTGGCGAACAGGAAGCCGATTTCGCCCGCGCTGTGCGCGAGGCGGTTCCAGAACCGACCTTCGTAGCGCAGATAGAAGACGCTCCCGAGGAACGTCGTGGCGAGCGCCACCGAACTGGTCCACGCCAGCGCGATGTGCCAGTATGCGATCAGGTTCGCACCGTGCTCGATGCCGTACATCGTGCTCGACGCGAACCCGAAGACGAGAACGATAGAGGCGAGTCCCGCGATGAACGTCCCCCACCTGACTGCCCTGCTCCACATCACCCGGTCGAAAAATCGAACGAGAAGGCCCAATTTAGAGGATATTGCGCGCATGTGCCTACACCATGCACTATTGTTTACCCCCGCGACTAATCAGTTTCGTTTCAGCGAGCGTTCCTCACGCAAGCAACGACAGCACGAGTTTGTCGATGTCGAACAGCATCGCAACGCCCGTCACGACGAGAACGTACCCCGCCACTTTCCTGAACTGCACTGGTCGCCATCCTCGCATCACGGTGTCGGCGAGCGCCCGACCGCCGCGCTTGCTCCCGTAGGCGACCCCGAGCAGGGGCACCGAGAAGCCGAGTCCGTAGACGAACAGGAGGGAGGCGCTCCGAGAAACGTCGCCGGTCGTCCCGACGTACGCCAGCACCCCGCCGAGAATCGGCCCGACGCACGGCAGCCAAACGACGCCGAGTAGAAGTCCGAGCAGAAACGCGCTGGCGAGGGGGCGGTCGCGCTCGTCCACGAGCGCGACCGCCTCGGTCGCGCGACCGGCGACCTTCGAAGCGTACGTCGAGTACACCTCGTGAATGTCGTCGTCCGCCATGACCGCACCGAACGCTATCATCACCGCCATCAACGGGCCGCGAAGCGCGTCCGGGGAGAGACCGCCGAAGAAACCCGTCGCCACGCCGAGGGCGGTGAACGAGCTGATGCTCCCGAACACGATCGACAGCGGTCGGAAGCGGTGACCGACGCTCCCCGCGAGCATCGGGGGAAGCATCGGAAGACAACACGGCGTCAGAATGGTCACTACTCCCGCGAAGAAGACCGCGACGACGCTCGGTGTTCCTGCCATCGTTCCGTTCGTGTGCTCCGAAAGAGGTAAAATTGAAGCGATTCCCGCGTTAGGACGCTTGCTGGTCGTCCCGGTTCGACCCGCCGAACACGTTGACGATAGCGCCACTGGTGCTCGCGTTCGCGGTGCCGTTGATCGACGTCTCGTTCAACGCGTTCCGGTACTTGTCCGTGTTCTTCGGGATGTCCCCTTTGTTGAGCGACTCCGTTCCGACCGGGATTCCGGCCATGAGGAGCTTCTTGCGCATCGGGTTCATGTTGTACCCGAACCGGTCCTGTACGCGCTTGTAGTAGACGGCCTCGTCCGGCGGTCCGTCCGCCGACCAGTCCTTGTTCTGACGGTCGAGATGCGGACGGTCGTGGCCGTTGACGAATCCGGCGATGTCTTGGACGTCGCGCCAATCGCTCACCGTGTGTGCCGAACCGTACGGCATCGCTTCACGGATGAAGCCGGATGCGGTGTAGATTCGGCCCATGCCCGCCCCGTCGTTGTAGGAGTCCGGTCCCCACAGCGGCGGATACTGTCCTTTCGACCCCTGTCCGTCCTTACCGTGGCAGGACGCACAGTTTTCGAGGTACAGCTTCGCCCCGCGGACGGGGTTGACGTTGGGTATCGGCATCTTCTCGCTTCCCTCGGGCTTGCGGATGTGACGCCAGTACGGAACCTTCTGGACCGGCGTTCCCTTCGCCAGCCAGACGAGATACGACTCCATCGCCTGTATCTCGCGGCTGTCGTATTCCGGGATGTTCTCCGGGTCAGTGTTCATGCTCCGGAGGAAGCACCCCTGAATGCGCTGGCGCATGTCGCGCATTCTGCTCGTTCGGCCCGTCCACTCGGGATAGCCCGCGGCCGTCCCGACGAGCGGAATCATCTTGATGTCCTGCCCGACCATGCCGTTCGCGGTCGGGAGCGACCCGCCGCCGTGACAGTTCGCACAAGACATCCGACTCGTGCCGGTCTGGTTCGGAATCTCGTTGGCCGTGTCCGCGAACAGTTGCCGACCGTACTTGATGAGTTCGCGTCGGTGTTCGTTCTCGGGCAGCGTCGAGTTGTTCATCTTCTTCGGGACGAACGCAGCCTGCTGTCCGGCGGTCGCGTTGCGATACCGCATGTCGTCACCGGCCTGCCCCTCTCGAAGATTCTTGTCCATCCAGTCGAAGCCGCTCCAGTCGCCGGGGAGCTTGAGCTCACCGTCCTGGCTGGAGTCCTTCTGATACAGCATGGGTGCGGTACAACCCGCCAAGACGAGGACGAATGCGAGGGAGACGGTTGCGATCCGTCGGTTCATCGTCCTCCCTGCTGTCCCGTCGTCGCCCGTTCGGTACCCCGTTCACCTGTCTGCAGAGTCGTGTCCATAGCTTACAGTATTGTGTTTTTCCGGTATTCCTCCCGGGCTATTAAACGTTTGTAATGGTGAACCAATCTATCGTTCTTCGTGCGACGTTTTGGGAAAACAGAGTACAGTATTCGCATTATAACGGACATGTCACTTCGGGCAGCTCGCCGGAGGTATAGAATGATATCTACAAGAACACGCAATATTTAACCGGAATCGTTTCCAACAGCGGGTAGTTGGATGTCCCCACGAAAGATACTGACGCTCGTATTTTTAGCCGCTCTGTTGGGAATCGGCTACCAATCGATGAATGCGGCCCCGGTACTGAGTGACCAATCCTACTCGTACCACGGCGGGACGAAGTGGCACACCAACTTTTCCGACGCGCAAACCGTCGCAAAAGAAGAGGACAAGCCCATCCTAGTCTACTTCTGGACGACGTGGTGTACGTACTGCGAGGACTACAATCAGAACGTGTACTCCGACCCGGCGGTACGGGACCACCTCGACGATTTCGTTCTCGTCGCCGTCAACCTCGACAACGACAGCCCCCAAGCCTCGCGGTTGAAACAACGATACGATGCGACCTATCCGCCACAACACGTCGCGATTACGCCGCAAGGCGACCGCCTCGTGAAGATAAACGGCTACGCGAAAAAGGAAGCGTTCATCGACTATCTCGAACGCGCACAGCGGAGGGCGGAACAGTGACGCCGGGACAGATACTCCTCCTGCTCGCGCTGTGCGTCAGTTCTATCACCACGCTGCTCTTGGGACGGGACTACCTCCGCGACGAGGAACGGTTCGCCGGATACGTCCCGGCGCTCGTGGGGACGACGGCCGGACTGTTGACGACCGCTCTGTTGTATCTCACCTACCAGTTCGTCACGACCGACTACTCGAACGCCTACGTCTGGAACAATACGACCGATTTCCTCCCGCTGTTGTACCGGTTCACCGGCGTCTACGCGGGCAACGAGGGGTCCGTGTTGCTGTGGGCGGCGCTCGCCTCCATCGTCGCCTTCTGGGCGGCGAAGCTCCGCGGCGTCCGCGGGCGCAACAAAAAACTCGTCCAGACCATCACGATGGGAATCGTCTCCTACTTCGGCCTAATGCTGGTCGTCGAGAGTCCCTTTACCACCATCGCACAGGAGTTCCCGAACGCGGCCGCCGGGTTCGTTCCCGCGACCGGCCGCGGTCTCAATCCGCTCCTCGTGGACCCGTACATGGCGATTCACCCGCCGGTCATGTTCACCGCCTACGCGCTGTTGACGGTGCCGTTCGCCATCGGCGCGGCGCACTTCGTCTCGTTGCTCCGCGGCCAAGGCGGCCTGTTCGAGGAGTGGTACGGGAGCGTCCTCCGCTGGCTCCGCGTCTCGTGGCTGTTCCTGACGGCCGCCGTCTCCCTCGGCGCGCTCTGGTCGTACACCGTGCTGGGATGGGGCGGCATCTGGGCGTGGGACCCCGTGGAAACCGCGATTTTCATCCCGTGGCTGTTCCTCACCGCGACGCTGCACGCGGTCACGAACTACCGCGCCGGGCGCAACTACACGGTGCTCGCGCCCGCGATGACCTCGACGGTGTTCGCCCTCGCCATCTACACGACCTCGGTCGTTCGGAGCGGGGTCTTCCGGAGCGTCCACTCGTTCGCCTCCGAGGGAATCGGCCTCTCCCTGCTCGTGCTGATGGGAATCACGGCGCTTCTCGGCGTGGTCGTCCCGCTCGCGTACTGGTTCCTCGAAGCCGACGACGACGGGTCGAGCGGGAGCGAGTGGGTCACACGGTCGAACCTGCTTCACCTCGCCGTCCTCGTGCTGGGAACGCTCGCGTTCATCTCCATCTGGGGACTGACCTTCCCCCTCCTCCGCGACCTCACGACCGGCATCGAGGTGCAGGTGAATCCGAAATACTACAACCTCTGGAGCTACCCGGTCGTGCTCCTCGCGCTCCTCCTCCTCGGCTTCTACATGGACTTCGACGTCGAAGGACGCGACCGGAGCCTCGTCGCGCTCGGCGTCTTCGCCGTGGCGACCATCGTGGCGGCGTTCGTCAAGGCGTCTTCGGCGTGGCAACTGGCGTCGGTGTCCGGCAACGACGCGCTCGTGTACCGCCTCGTCGGCGGTGCGAGCGCGCTCTCCGTCGTTCCCCCGGCCGCGTACGTCTGTATCGCCATGGTCAAACGGGCGATAGAGCGCATCCCCGGCAACCCACGGCGGTTCCAGCTCAAGGAAACGGGAATCACGCTCATCCACCTCGGCGTGGCGATACTCGTCGTCTCGCTGGCGTTCACCTATCTCTTCACGGCCCAGTCCTCGGTCATCATCCAGGATGCTCGCGCTGACGGGTCCGTCCATCAAGTTCCCGATTCGGCGTACGCCGTCCAGTCGGTCGGCTACGACGAAACCACGCTGCCGAAGAACCCCGACCCGCGGCAGGCCGCGCTGTCGAGCCAGCAGGTGCTCTCGAAGGGGACATCGTTGAACGGCACCATCAAGGCCGTGTACGGGACCGTCACGGACGTCAAACGAGGGCCGCGGGCGACCGTTGCACAACTCGACAACTCCGGGCTGTGGGTCGGCCTGACCGGTCAGAACGGCACCTCGGCCGACCTCTCGCGCGGCGAGGATATCGTCGCCCGGGGTGCGGTCATGTGGAACTACGTGCCGCAAGCCGATGCTGTCGTCGTGACCGACGCACAGAACGTCGGACCGGTATCGAATCCGCCAGCGTCCGTCGATCTGACTCGCGTCCAGAAACGCTCGATGGACCTCCGCGTCTATCGAAACGGTAACCGAATCGCCGCCGGGAGCGTGGGACAGCGACGGTACGTCAAACAAGGCGGTATGCAGGTCCGGGACGTGCTCATCGACCGCGGACTCACCCAAGACACGTACGTCATCGCCGCGCTCAACGACGGGACGGCATCCCTGACCGTCAAACGCATCCCGCTGATGACGCCGATTCGGGTCGGCGTTCTCTTCCTGCTCGGCGGGATGGTGCTGATACTCCTGTTCGACCCGACGCACGGACTCACCGCCGAATCGCTTCGGTCGACGACGACCGCATCAAAAACGGATCCGACGACATCCGACTAACAACGATTTGATACACCAATGAAACGCTTCGCACTATCGCTCCTCGTCCTCCTCGCTTGCGTCTCGACAGTGGCGCTTGCGAGCGGCGCGGGCGACACGACGGTATCGATTTCCGGAACAGCGACGGTTACGAACGGAACGGCAAACGGCGACACGGTGACGGTGACGCCGCTCGACCGGAACTATCGCCGGGTCGGGCAGTCGGTGAACGCGACAGTGACGAACGGAACGTTCACCGCCGCGAACGTCACGAATGCATCGCTGTACTACGTTCGACTGTCCCACGACGGACTGGCACACTACGCGCTGACGAACGAAACGGACGGCATCTCGTTCGACTTGGGACCGACCCTCTCGGGACGCGTCGTGACCGAAAACGGCTCGGCCGTCTCGAACGCCCAGTTGCTCGTTGCCAGTCCGACCGGCCCGCCCGTCGGACAGGTCAACGCATCCGAAAACGGAACGTTCAGTATCGGGCCGCTGAAGTCGAACACGACCTACACGCTCTGGATGCGGATGGCAGGCGTTCCCTACAAGAAGACCGTCACGACGGGGACGAACGCCACGAACGTCCGGTTCGTGAAACGCGCGCCGACGGACGACGACGGCGTTCTCACCGTCTCCGGCGGCAATCCCGCCAGTCACGTGATGCAGGTTTCGCCACGGCAGAACAGCACCGGCCTGAGCGTCGTCGAGACGCTGACGGTCCGCAATACTGGCGACCGGCCGTTCGTCGGTCCGGTTCGCGTCGCGCTCCCGAACGGAGCCACGCCGACCGGTGCGATGTTCCGTAATCGCCAGACCACGTTCTCACGACAGGGGTCGGACGTGATAATCAACGCCACCATCGCCGCGAACGACACGGCCCAAATCGGCGTCGCATACGACCTCGAAAACCGGAGCATACAGAAGTCGGTTGACCACGATACCGACCGTCTCGCGGTCGTCCTGCAGGGGTACAACCTCTCGGAGGTGTCTCACTCCCCGAACCTCCGACCGGGGTCGGCCCCGATTTCGATGTTGACGAACGATAAGGCGCTTCGGAGCGGGGACGAGATTCAGGTTCACGTGCCGAAAACGGCCCAACAGTCGGCGAACGGCGGGTCCGGCAATGGCGGCAACGGCGGCACCGACTTCCCGACCGTGGTCATGGTGCTGTCCTTCCTGAGCATCGTCATCGGCGGAATACTCGCGTACCGCGCGCTCTGAACAGCAGAACCCTATCCCGAACTCTATCCTTCGACGACGTATTCGAACGTCACGAACCCGGCGAGAAAGAGGATACCGTCGTACGCCAACAACAGGACGACCCACGACCGGAGACTCTCGCCGGTTGTGAGGCCGCGGGTGAGCGACACCCCGGCCAGCAACACCGGGATGACGAGCGGGACGAGCAACATCGGGAGCAACAGTTCCCTGAGTTGTGACTTCACGGTCAGCAGCGACAGGACGACCCCCGCCGCGGAGAAGCCGAACGAGGCCGCGACGACGATACCGACGAGGGCGGGAACCGCCGCGACCGGCGGCGAGTAATCGAGGAACACCACGACGAACCCCACGGTGAGGAGTTCCACGCCCGCGACGAAGGCGGTCGAACTCACGACCTTGCCGACATAGATGGCCGACCTGTCGACGGGGGCGAGCAACAACCCGTCGAGGGCGGCGTCCTGTTCCTCGCTGACCGCGCTTTGGATGACACCGAACGTCCCGGCGAAGACGAACGACACCCAGAGCGCCCCGCTGCCGATGGTATCGAGGTCCACGAACGTCTGCGCGAAGCCGAACGCGAAGACGACGACGACGAGGAGCGAGAACACGACCGCCGTGTTGAGCACGCGCTTCGAGCGCGCTTCGACCAGCAGGTCCTTCCGGACGACCTCGGCGGCGACTCGCAGGAACGCCCGCATCTCAGTCCGCCTCCAAACCGATGGCGGTCCGATACCGGTCGATGAACGCGTCCGACGAGTCGAGGGCGGTCAGTGGAACGTCGCTACGGACGCTCCCGCCGTCGAGAACGAGGCCGCGGTCGCAGAAGGCGAAGCCGCGGTCGAGGTCGTGGGTCACCATCACGACCGTTCCGACGCCGACCGCATCGAGGATGCCGTCGAAGTCGGCCATCGACCGCCGGTCGAGTCCGGAGTACGGTTCGTCGAGCAGTAGCACGTCGGGGTCGTGCAACAGGGCGCGGGCCAGCGAAAGCCGCTTTCGCATCCCGTGGGAGAACGTGCTCGGGTCGCGCTCGCCGTCCGACCTGAGGCCGACCAACTCCAACACCCGTTCGCACCGCTCGGTATCGACGCCGTGGAGTCGGGCGTGCAGTCGGAGGTTCTCGCGCGCCGTCAACCCCTCGTAGAGCATCGTGTCGTGGGAGAGGACGCCGATTCGTCGCCGGACGCCCGCCCAGTCGGACGAGAGTTCGCGGCCGTCGACCAGAACCCGTCCGTCTGTCGGCGTCGAGAGCGTTGCGAGGATGCGAAGCAGCGTCGTCTTTCCCGCGCCGTTCGGACCGAACAATCCGACGCGCTCTCCGTCGGAAACGCCGAAGCTCACGTCGTCGAGCGCCGTGAAGCGCCCGAATCGCTTGGTCAATCCATCGACTTCTATTCGTGTCATCGGTGTCGTCTCTCGACCGTCGAATGCGCGTTCACGACCGGTGGCTACTTCGATTTCTCGGGGCGGTCGGTTCCCTCGTGGGCGCGAACGGAGAGTTTGCGCGCGTCGAGTTTTCCATCCCGAAGCACGCCCTTGGCGACCACGACGCGCCCGTTCTGCATCGTCTCCGGCATGGTCTTGTCGTACGTCACTCGCACCGAGGTGTTGTTATCCACGACATCGAAGACGACCTGCTCGTTCGACCGATGAAGGTCGGTCACGCGTCCTTCCAAATTAACCCAGTCACCGTCGTAGTTCCCGCCCTGGGCCTTCGTCGGCGTGACGAACGTCGTCGTCGCGTTCATCGTCGTCGCCGCGAGAACGAGAAAGAGGACGAGGATTCCGATGCCCCCGAAGAGTAGTTTGTTCCGTTGTTTCATTGCCGAAAGGTGTGTTGCTTCTGCATTGTAAAGGTAGTCTTCGTTCGATACGCCGCCGTCGAGCGGCCGGTCGAAACCGGCCGAGAAATACCGTTTCGAACGGGAAGTCGCCCGTCCTCGCCGTTCGGTCGGACGAACGAGTATCCCGGCACCATTACCGACACGGAGTGTATCCGCGAATATATGCTTTTGGAAGTATCTTGCAATATTGTGCAAATTATTACCTGTTAGAGTGTGAGAATCGAATCGTCGAAGTAGCTCAAAGTCTCCCGCCAACACGCTTAATTCTCATTTGAGAGTTGCGGTGAGTCGCCCGGGAATACGGAATAGAAGGGCAATCTCGGACGAAATGTAGAAACAGACGTGCGACTCACTCGTCAGCTTCGACGTCAACCGTCGCGTCGTCATCTTCGACCAGATGTCGGTACTGTTAAGTCAATGATGGACATTACTCAACCAATCGTCGGCACCGCAATGTCCCAGAGTACTCCGACATACCTCCATCAGATACGGGAGATAACCGAAAAGTCGTCGCTCTCTTTTCTCGTGAGCGCCGTCCTCCTCCCGCTTTCGGTCGTAGGTGCGACCGTCCTCATCGACGACCCGCTGTTGCTGTTGTACGCGCACATCGTTAGCGGGACCGTCTGGTTCGGGATGGCGATAGTCTTCCCGGCCGCCCTCATCCTGTATCTGGGAACCGCGAGTCCCGAGCGAGCCAAGGCGTTCACCCAACGAGTGATTCCCAAGGTCGTCGTCTTCATGCTCGTCATCAGCTTTACCACCGTCCTCTCGGGAAGTCTCCTCGCGGAGCAGTTCGGGTTGTTGCACGCCGACAACCCGTGGATGCTCCGGGTGTTCGTCCTCGGGTGGTTACTGTGGTTGTTCGGCCTCCTCGTCTCCAACCGCATGCACCTGACGGTGTATTTCGAGGGGCAAGCGCCGTCCCCCGACCCCTCGCGGCTCAAATCCATCGAGAAACGTATCCTCCTCGTCGGGACGTTCGAAACGGCCGTCATGCTGGGAATCATCTTCCTCGTCCTCAACCCCGGCTTCCGCTTCTGGAGCCTGCTGTAGCATCCGGAGTCGGCCGAATCGGGTCCGTATCACCCGTCGAACAGCGCGCGGAGTTTCTCGTGTCCATCGCTCTCGTCGTCCCCGTCACTCTCCTCGCGTCCGTCCTTTTCGCCCGAATACGTCGAGAGCGCGAGGGCGAGTTTGAGACGAGCTTTGTGGGCGGGCAGGTCACCGGCGAACATCGCACCGGCGTTCCGCAACGTCTCGCCGCCGCCAGCGCCGCCGTAGACCGGCGTCGTCCGCCCCGCGACGCACCGCGACGCGACGACGACCGGCGTCCCGTTTCGGACCGTCGATTCGACGAACTCGCCGAGGCTCGCGGTGACGTTGCCGAGTCCCGTGCCGTTCACGACGAGACCGTCCGCGCCCGCGTCGAGCGCGGCCGCCGCCAGTCGTTCGTCCGCTCCGGCACCGCTCCCGACGACGAAGACGGTCGGGTCGAGCGAGGCGTCCGGAATGTGCTCGGTTTCGCTCCGCGGCCGACGGAGGATTCGAACGCCCTCGCGGTCGTGGGTCGCCACCGGCCCGACGCCGGGCGAGGAAAAGGCGTCGAGGGCAGACGTGTGGACTTTCGTCGCGTACCGTGCGCTGTGGACCGCCCCGTCGAAGGCGACGAAGGTCCCGCCGTGTCCGCCGTCCGCGAAGGCCCGTGCCGCCGCGAACGCGGTGACGAGGTTGGCCGGACCGTCCGAACTCCGTTCGTCCGGTCGCCGTTGCGCGCCGGTTAAGAAGACGGGCGTGGTCTGACGACGGGTCGCGTCGAGGAAGTAGGCCGTCTCCGCCATCGTGTCCGTGCCGTGCGTGACGACGATGGCGTCGGTTCCCGAATCGTCGTCCAGTTCGGCAACCCGCTCGCCGACGAGTTCGAGCGTTTCCGCCGTCATCTCGTAGCTCGGAAGCTGTGCGACCTGTTCGACCGAAATGTCGCCGTACTCGCGTAGCGCCGGGACGCGCTCGACGAGTTCGGTTCCCCGTTCGGTCGGTACCGCGCCGGTTTCGCTGTCGGTGCTCGCAATCGTCCCGCCGGTTCCGAGAACGGTCACGTTCATATGGCGCGAGCTTCTCACTGCGCAACCAAAAACACGGGCGGGTGTGGGAGTTCGTGTTTGCCAAACCCTCACATCCCACGGTACGTATTTGGACCGGCGCGTGCTACGCCGTATCGATGATAGTCGCCGGGAAATGTCCCCCGACCGCCGACGAATTGCGGGCCGCGTCGGAGCGCGGTTTCGACGCGGTGGAACTCCACCTCTCGACGGACGACTTGGACGCCATCGAGGAGACGACAGCCGCGTGTCGCACCGCGCCGGTCGAAATCGTCTCGGTGCACACGCCGCACGTGGCCCTCGGCGAACTGGCGTACGTCCAACGCGCGAACGACCTCTGTGAGCGACTCGACGCCACGCTCGTCGTCCACTCGACGAAGATACCGTTGAGCAACCTCGGCTACGTCCTCGACCGAATCGACATCACCGTCCCGCACGGCTTCGAGAACTCGACGGGTCACAGTCTTCACTTCCTGACGAACGTCTTGCTCGACGAGGGTCGGCCGCTCGTCCTCGACACCGCACACCTCTACACGGCCGAGGCGGAGTACCGTTCGATACTGGAAACACTCCTCGCCGCGGACGACATCTCGATTCCCGTCGTGCACTGCTGTGACGGGACGAAAATCACGGACGGACTGGCGTTCGGGACGGGCACGATGGACATGGAGCGCGTGATTACGGCCCTCCACGAAAACTACGATGGCATCGTCGTGCTGGAGATCATGCCCGACGAACAGGCCGACGCGCTGGAGCTATGGCGCGACGTGATTCGAGGGAGCTGACGCCGAAATCACCCGAAAGCGTATGATTTCGTGACGCGAATTCGGAGGTATGTCTTCCCCGCCGCGTCGAATCGGGTGGTCGTTCGAACCCGATGATTCGCGTCTCCTTCGGCTGCTGTCCTACTGCTCGTTCGGCGTCCTCGGCGGGATGTGGGTGTTCGCTGGCGCTGTCGCGGCATCGCTTTTCCTGCGGGGCCCCCTCCCGATACGCGGACTGCTGGCCGCCGGATTCCTGTCCGCCGTCTTCGTCTGGCTGACGCACCTGCGCCCGCTGTTCGAAGCGGACGGGGGACTGTCGCATCTCGAACCGCACTGGCTGTTCGTCGCGTCGCTGTTCGGTGCCGGTGCGTTCTCGCTAACGCTGGGCGTCGGAACGGTCCTCGGATTCCTCCTCTTGTTCGGTCTCATCGCGGTCCCGGCGGTCCTCGTCTCGGCGCTCCAATCGACCGGCGATATCGACGCCGAGAAGCGGACGATGACCTATCGCGGCCGCGAGGTTCCGCTCGACGGACTCTCGGGCGTGCGTCGGCTCCGTCTCGGCGGTCTCACCCTCCACTGGTTTTCCTACGCGCCGGGCGCGTCGAACATCACCACGCCGCGGTTCGTCGTCATCCCGACCGACGCGGCGGCGGACGCGAAACGGGTGTTCGCTGCCGCCGTCGCGGCGGAACCGAGCGACTTCGAACGTCCCTACCCAGCGGTTCGCTACGCGCTTGCCGCCTTCGGCGTGTTCTTCCTCGGCTTCGCCGCCGTCCTCGTCGTCGTCATGCCGGGCGGAGAAGACGCCGCGGTCGTCGAAACCTACGCCCTCCTCGTGTTCGGATTCGTGGGTGTCGGCTTTCTGGGTGCCGCCGCCGTTCACGGATAGGCGGTCGTGGCGTCGAACCGCGAACTCACGACGGCGAGCACCGACGTTCGACCGCTGGAACGAAGCTACTGAACCACACTGGAACTACTGATTTGAATTCTGTGAAACTGATTAGCGGCTGGAGGGCACTATTTTCTACTGGAAATGACTAATAAATACTGAAAGAAACTACCGAACGCGAAACGAGCGGTTGCATCTGCGACATCAGCGCGACTTTCCCTGCCGACCGGCGACTACTCCGGTCTCCCATCCTCGATGGCCCAGCGGTGGTCCGATGGGAGCGACACGGCGACCGTCTCGCCGGGCGACAGCGACCGGGAACTGAACGCGGTCAACTCCGCGTCGCCGAGCGAGAGCGTGACCCGATCGTCACCGTCCCGCGGCGTGACGCGACCGACGGTGGCCGAAAGCGACGCGTTCGTCGCCGCGCCGTCGAGTTCCACGAA
>NZ_MEIH01000036.1:0-28272 GCF_001723155.1 Haladaptatus sp. W1 | reverse complement strand
CCGCGACGGCGAGCAGGTCACCGGTCGTGGCTCCTTTTTTCGACGTGCGCGAACGGGTTCCGGTTGCCATACCGAACGGAACTCCTTCGACGGGAAAAACGGTTTCCGTCTCACGTCACGTCGCGCAAATCACCTCGCTCGCGTCCGCCGTCCGTTCACGCCACGCTGTTGCTGTCGAAGCGCGAGGCGAACGAAACGAGCGCGACAGCAGGACGAGGACGACGGTCGTGAGCGCCATTCCGAACAGGGCCATGGAGACGGGACTCATGTCGAACAGCGAGAGGCCGAACAGCGAGAGCGTCTTTCCGCGGTTCTGTCCGTCGCACCGACCGTGAGTCCGATCCCCCCGGCGGCGAGCACGACGGTTACCGCGGTGGCGAGGAAGATAGGGCGGCTGGAGATGATGCGGTCGCTCATCGGCGGTAATTGACACCGGTCGGGGTTAGGACTTGCTACTTCCGGTCGCAACGGGTCGGAACGAGTCGAGACGGACGGGGGTCCAAAAGAATCGAAAGTCGAGGGGGAAACCGCGCTTATTCGGCGGCGATAACGTCGTCGATGCGGACGATCATCGTCGCGGACTCGGTGGCGCTCTCGACGGCCTCACCCTTGACGGCGGCGGGGTCGATGACGCCTTCCTCGACGGGGTTCGCGATTTTCCCGGTCTCGCCCGAGGAGATGATGCCCGCGCTGCCTTCCTCGTCGTCGTTCGCGGCGCGGAGGTCCACGAGCGCGTCGATGGGGTCCATGCCGGTGTTCTCCGCGAGGGTTCGCGGGAGGACTTCGATGGCGTCGGCGAACGCCTCGACGGCGAGCTGCTGGCGGCCCTCGATGCCCGCGGCCTCGTCGCGGACGCGGCCCGCGATGCTGGTTTCGATCGCGCCAGCGCCGGGAACGACGTTCTCGGTTTCGACGGCGGAGGACACGACGTCGAGTGCGTCCTCGATAGCGCGCTCCAGTTCGTCGACGACGTGTTCCGTGCCGCCGCGGACGAAGACGGTGACGGACTGTGCCTCGTCGGCACCCTCGATGAACACGAGGTCCTCGTCGCCGTGCTTTTCGACGCGGATGGAGTCGGCGTGGCCGAGTTCGTCGTCGTCGACGTCGTCCGGCTTGCCAGTACGCTTGCCACCGGTGGACTTGGCGATGGCGCTCGTCATGTCGTCGTCCACGTCCTCGAAGGCGAGGATGCCGTGTTCGGCGAGGTACGCCGCGGTGCGGTCCTCGATGGACGAGTGCGAGAAGACGACATCGACGCCGGTGTCGGCGATGGCGTCTGCGAGTTCGCGGAGTTGGTCGTTTTCCGCGTCCATCGCGGCGGTGAGTTGCTCGACGTTATCGACCGAGTACTCGGCGTCGATGTCGTCTTCTCGCACTCGTCCATCGAGGACCGCACCGCGGCGTACCTCGCCGAACACGGCATCCTCGCCTTCGAGGACGTGGACGACGACATGACGAGCGCCATCGCCAAGTCCACCGGTGGCAAGCGTACTGGCAAGCCGGACGACGTCGACGACGACGAACTCGGCCACGCCGACTCCATCCGCGTCGAAAAGCACGGCGACGAGGACCTCGTGTTCATCGAGGGTGCCGACGAGGCACAGTCCGTCACCGTCTTCGTCCGCGGCGGCACGGAACACGTCGTCGACGAACTGGAGCGCGCTATCGAGGACGCACTCGACGTCGTGTCCTCCGCCGTCGAAACCGAGAACGTCGTTCCCGGCGCTGGCGCGATCGAAACCAGCATCGCGGGCCGCGTCCGCGACGAGGCCGCGGGCATCGAGGGCCGCCAGCAGCTCGCCGTCGAGGCGTTCGCCGACGCCATCGAAGTCCTCCCGCGAACCCTCGCGGAGAACACCGGCATGGACCCCATCGACGCGCTCGTGGACCTCCGCGCCGCGAACGACGACGAGGAAGGCAGCGCGGGCATCATCTCCTCGGGCGAGACCGGGAAAATCGCGAACCCCGTCGAGGAAGGCGTCATCGACCCCGCCGCCGTCAAGGGTGAGGCCGTCGAGAGCGCCACCGAGTCCGCGACGATGATCGTCCGCATCGACGACGTTATCGCCGCCGAATAAGCGCGGTTTCCCCCTCGACTTTCGATTCTTTTGGACCCCCGTCCGTCTCGACTCGTTCCGACCCGTTGCGACCGGAAGTAGCAAGTCCTAACCCCGACCGGTGTCAATTACCGCCGATGAGCGACCGCATCATCTCCAGCCGCCCTATCTTCCTCGCCACCGCGGTAACCGTCGTGCTCGCCGCCGGGGGGATCGGACTCACGGTCGGTGCGACCGGACAGAACCGCGGAAAGACGCTCTCGCTGTTCGGCCTCTCGCTGTTCGACATGAGTCCCGTCTCCATGGCCCTGTTCGGAATGGCGCTCACGACCGTCGTCCTCGTCCTGCTGTTCGCGCTCGTTTCGTTCGCCTCGCGCTTCGACAGCAACAGCGTGGCGTGAACGGACGGCGGACGCGAGCGAGGTGATTTGCGCGACGTGACGTGAGACGGAAACCGTTTTTCCCGTCGAAGGAGTTCCGTTCGGTATGGCAACCGGAACCCGTTCGCGCACGTCGAAAAAAGGAGCCACGACCGGTGACCTGCTCGCCGTCGCGGCCACGATTCTGCTGGCGAACGTGCCGACGCTCTTCGCGTTCTACGTCATCCTCGACACGTACGACCCGCTGACGACCGACCTCTCGTTCGTTCAGTACGTCACGACGACGATGAGCGGCGCGGTCATCTTCGCCGTCCTCTGGACGGGCATCGTCTTCTTCGCCTACGGGCCGTCGCTGTCGCGGCGATGGAACGGCCGCTAACGGGGCAAAGACGCAAAATAATTCGATTTTCGTGCGGTTTTACGGCGCGATGGTACCTTCCTCGGCGTCGAGCAGTTCGTGGTAGCGGTTGCGAATCGTAACCTCGCTGATGTTCGCCACGTCGCTGACTTCGCTCTGGGTGACTTTCTCGTTGGTCAGGAGCGCGGCGGCGTAGACGGCGGCCGCGGCGAGGCCGACGGGGGACTTTCCGCTGTGGAGGCCCTTCTCGGTCGCCGTGTCGAGCAACGAGCGGGCGCGGCGTTCGGTTTCGTCCGAGAGGTCGAGTTCCGAGGCGAAGCGCGGGACGTAGCTCTTCGGGTCGGCGGGTTCGATTTCGAGGCCGAGTTCGCGTGCGATGTAGCGGTAGGTGCGGGCGATTTCGTCCTTCTCGACGCGCGACACGGCTGTCAACTCGTCCAAGCTCCGCGGGGTTCGGGCCTGTCGCGCGGCGGCATATAGCGCGCCGGTTGCGACGCCCTCGATGGAGCGTCCCGGCAGGAGGTCCTCGTCGAGCGCGCGGCGGTAGATGACGCTGGCCGTCTCGCGGACGGTATCGGGCAGGCCGAGCGAACTCGCCATGCGGTCGATTTCGCCGAGCGCCTGTTTGAGGTTGCGCTCCTTGCTGTCGCGGGTGCGGAAGCGCTCGTTCCATTTGCGGAGCCGTTGCATCTTCTCGCGCTGGCGGGAGCCGAGCGAGTTGCCGTAGGCGTCCCGGTCGCGCCAGTCGATGTTGGTCGACAGCCCCTTGTCGTGCATCATGTTCGTCGTCGGCGCGCCGACGCGGGACTTCTGCTCGCGTTCGCTGGCGTCGAAGGCGCGCCACTCGGGGCCGCGGTCCACCGCGTCTTCCTCGACGACGAGGCCGCAATCATCACACACCCGCTCACCGCGCTCCTCGTCGGTGACGAGCGGGCCGCCACACTCGGGACACCGCTGTTGCTCGTCGGCTTGCGTCTTGGTTTGCTCACCGGTTGTTTCCGTTTCTTCGGTCGGTCGGGTACGTGTATCAGTCATGGCGTACTATCAGGAATACAGACAGAGGGTCATGGTGCACTACGAGAGCCGTAGAATCGATAGACATATCTTATAGAACGTACAGCGACTTAAATCCGGTGGGCAAAAGAGGCATTTTCTCGGTTCGAAAACGACGGATTCATCCGGGGTTTTGGCAGGAATAATGCAGTATTCGATTTTCCCACACGACTCGTGATTCGTCCCGCTTTATCAGCTATCCGGCAGTGAGTATCGAAACCCTTACCGCTCGTCCGGGGGTTCGTCAACACATGAGCGATACGCCTCCCGGACCGGACGAGGTTCGGTACGTCGCACGGTTGGCCCGCGTCGGGGTTTCCGACGAGGAAGCCGAGCGATTCGCCGGACAGTTCGCCGATATTCTGGGCTACTTCGAGACGCTGGACGAGGTGCCCGAGGTCGAGCGCGAGGCCGACCTCGTGAACGTCATGCGCGAGGACGAGGTGCGAACCAGCCTTGACCAAGCCGACGCGCTGGACAACGCACCGGAGACCGAAGACGGCTACTTCAAGGGGCCGAACGTCTCATGAGCGACCAGATATTCATCACCGAGGAGACCATCGACGGCGCGGACGACGGCCCGCTCGCCGGGACGACGGTCGCCGTCAAGGACAACATCAGCACCGAGGGCGTCCGAACGACCTGCGGGTCGGCCATGCTGGAGGAGTACGTTCCGCCCTACGACGCCACCGTCGTCACGCGACTGAAGGAGGCCGGGGCGACCATCGTCGGCAAGACTAACATGGACGAGTTCGGCATGGGGACGACCACCGAAACGTCCGCCTTCGGCCCGACGGAGAACCCCGTCGCCGAGGGTCGCGTTCCGGGCGGCTCCTCGGGCGGGAGCGCCGCGGCGGTCGCCGCGGGTGAGGCCGAACTCGCGCTGGGAACCGACACGGGTGGGTCGATTCGCTGTCCCGCCGCGTTCTGTGGCGTCGTCGGCATCAAGCCGACCTACGGACTCGTCTCGCGCTACGGCTTGGTCGCCTACGCGAACAGTCTGGAGCAGATCGGCCCCATCGCGCCGACCGTCGAGGCGGCCGCGGCCCTACTCGACGTCATCGCCGGACCCGACGACCACGACGCGACGACCCGCGACGAAGGCGCTGACGCCGACTACGCGAACGCCGCGGACGGCGAGGTGGACGGACTCGACATCGGCGTCCCGACGGAACTCGTAGAAGGGGCGGACGAAGGCGTCGTCGAGCGGTTCTGGGACGCCATGGACGACCTCGAAGCGAAGGGTGCGACGGTCCACGATGTGTCGCTTCCGTCGGTCGAACACGCCGTCGAGGCGTACTACGTCATCGCCATGTCCGAAGCGTCCTCGAACCTCGCGCGCTACGACGGGGTTCGCTACGGCAATTCGGGAGGGTTCGACGGCAACTGGAACGAGACGTTCTCCGAGACGCGCGAGGAGGCCTTCGGTGACGAGGTGAAACGACGCATCCTGCTCGGCACCTACGCGCTTTCCGCGGGATATCACGACAAGTACTACAAGAAGGCACAGGACGCCCGAGCGTGGCTCAAGCAGGACTTCGACTCGGCGTTCGAGGACGTAGACGTACTCGCCAGTCCGACGATGCCCACGCCGCCGTTCGAACTCGGCGAGAGTCTGGACGACCCGCTGCAGATGTACCTCGCGGATGCGAACACCGTTCCCGTCAACCTCGCCAACCTCCCGGCGATTTCGGTTCCGGCGGGCGAAACCGACGGCCTCCCCGTCGGCGTGCAGTTCATCGGACCGAAGTTCGGCGAGAAGCGCGTGATTCGGGTCGGAAGCGCGTTGGAGTAGTCGAATTCGGGTTTTTGCGGTGGCAGTCACACCGGTTCGGAAGACGATGACCGAAGAGCGACATCGTTTATAAATCGCTTGATGAATGTCCAGTTTTACGAGACAATCGGCTATGACGCGATGGAACTACACTATTCGACGATAGAATAATGCGTATGGTAAACTAGGAAGGATATTATAGTATAAATGCCCTATTATCTGTTGCAATTCCGATGATAGTCAAAGCAGAAGACGCGGATTCGAACGAGTTTCAAGGCGTACAGTTCGACGTGCTCGCGGTCGGCGACGAGTCGATGGTGACGAAGATGCACCTGAAAGAAGGCAACGACGTTCCGCCGCACAGCCACGAAAGCGAACAGAGCGGATACGTGATTTCGGGCACGTATCGGCTCCACATCGGAGACGACGACGACCTGATAGAGGGCGGAGACAGTTATTCGATACCGGGTGGTGTCGAACACAGCTACGAAATAATCGATTCCGGCGAGATTATCGACGTATTCTCGCCACCGCGAGAGGATTACCTGTAAGCAATTCAGAGACGGCCGTCGGCATCGAATCGACCGACGGGCACGTTTCACGGTCCCGACTCGTGTCCGACCGCGCCGATACTCCGTCCAAACTGGGCGAGAAGCGCGTGATTTGGGTCGGTCGCGCGTCGGAACAACGTCCTTTTTCGCCCACGGAGTCGTCTGAAATCGATTTCCCGGGATGGTGGTGCCAACGGATATTTCTTCCCGGCAGTTCGATTGCCGTTATGGTTGGTACCGTCGTCGAAGTCGAGATTCCCGCCGACGAGTTCGCGCTCTGGGAGACGTTGACCGAACACGAGGACCTCGAATTCGAAATCGAGCGCGTGGTCGCCCACGAAGACAACCGGGTGATGCCGTTCGTTTGGGCGAACGGAGGGGGCGAGGGAACGGAATCGATACTCGAAGACGACACGAGCGTCGAGAACCTGACGTTGCTCGCCGACTTGGAGGACGAACAGCTGTACCAGATGGAGTGGACCGACCACATCCAGACGCTCGTTCACATCCTCGTTGACGAGGAGGCGACCGTCCTCTCCGCGTCCGGCAACAGCACCCATTGGCACCTCCGCATCCTGTTCCCCGACCGTGATGCGCTGTCGGACACCTACGAGTACTGTCGCGAGAACGACCTCTCGCTCGACATACGGAACATCTATCAGTTAGAAGAGGGCCGCAAGGGACGGTTCGGACTCACCGACGACCAGCAGGACACGCTGACCTTGGCGTTCCAGGAGGGATACTACGACATCCCCCGCGAGGCATCGGCCGAAAACCTCGCGGACGACCTCGACGTATCGCACCAAGCCGTCTCCGAGCGACTGCGCCGGGGGCATCGAAGCCTCGTGAAAAATACGCTGATAATCGGCCGGGACACCGACGAATCGGAATAAGAGTCTATTCTTCGTACGCGAGGTTCATTATCCACTGCGAGAATGCGTCGCTCTCGGGGTCTATCTCCTCCTCCCCGATGAACGGCGAGAGCATGTCACCCGCCATCAACAGCGAGAAGTCGAGGTCCTTCGCGGCGGGCGTGATGAAGTAGGTGTTGTGTCCCTCGTAGACCGTTTCCTGTCGCTGGACGAACCCTTTCCGCTCCAGCGATTCGACGATTCGGCTTCCCTTCCGCGACGAGACGTCGAGCCGTTTCCAGAAATCGCTCTGATGGATGCCGCCCGTCTCGCGGACGAGTTCGAGTCCGTTGTACTCGTCCTCGGTGAGGTCCTCCTCGGACGTTGCCGTGCTCATGTTCACTACAGGGACGGGCGGGCGTTTAAATGTGACCTTCCGCGTTATCGTACGATGTTTCACAGGGCGGGCCGTCGGCGAACTCGTAGGTCCCGGACCCGTCCTCGAACAGGGTCACGATGGACGACGAGCGGGTGCCGTACCCGTCGCCGTGGACGCACGCTTCGACCTCGTGATTTCGGAGGACCGACTTCGCTCGCTCCCGCCAGTCGGCGAGCGACGGCGGGTCGTCGGGGTTCGCCGCCGCGAGCGAGAGAATCCGCTCCGATTTCGGTGCCGCGTCGTCGAATCCTCGGTTCACGACGACGTGGACGCCGGGGTCGAGTCGCGTCATTTCGAGCGTTCCGTCCCATTCGAACAGGGTCGCTTCCGTCGAATCTGCGAGCAGGAGATTAAACCCGGCGTAGGTCCGTTCGTCGAGTTCGTTCACGACGAACTCACGGGCGGACGCGGCCGACTCGTGGGAGAGCGCGTCCCGGACGAGGAGGCCGCGGGAGCGTTCGCCCTCCAGTTCGACCCACCGGTTCGTCACGCCGACGAACAGGCCGCGGTCGTTGTAGCCGATCCACGTTCCGCCCGCCTCCTCGTCCTGCGGGGCGACGACCGTCGGGTTTCGGTCCAGCACGCCGGGCGGCCGCGACGGCCGCCCGAACGCTTCGTCCCGATTCGCGGCGGCGACGACGGGTGCGTCCTCGAACACCTGCCACGCCACGATGAGTGTACACACGCCAACGGATAGGCGTGGATTCGATAAAAGGGTTGGTCGTCACGTGGTCGTCGTCGAAGGAAATCTACCGAAATCGCGCCCACCGAAGTGCACCTACCGAACTCACAACTACCGGAAGCGCTCCCGAACCGCCTCGCGGTCCACCGTCCCGGATGTGGTCCGCGGCAGTTCGGCGGCGGTGTCGAGCAGACGGGGGTGTTTGTATCCCGCGAGGCGGCCGTCGCAGAACTCCCGAACCGAGTCGAGCGTGACGGACGCGTCGTCGGGCACGACGAGCGCGGCGATTCGCTCGCCCCATTCGTCGTCCTCGACGCCCACGACCGCGACCTCGGCCACGTCCGGATGGTCGCGGAGCACGTCGACGACCTCTCCGGGGTGGACGTTCTCGCCGCCGGTGACGATGCGGTCGGAGCGGCGGTTCAACACCCATAGTCGGCCGCCTTCGTCGCGGTACCCCACGTCGCCCGTCCGCAATCCGCGCTCGCAAAACGCCTCCTCGGTCGCCTCGGGATTCCCGTAGTACCCCGCCATCACTGTCGCCCCGGAGACGACGAGTTCGCCCGGTTCCCCGGGCGGCGCGAGCGACCCGTCGTCCGCGACGACGGAGACGTCGGTGAACACCAGCGGCCGTCCGACGGTGCCGACGTGTGACGCCGCTTCGTCGGGGCTGGCGGTGGCGATTTGGGAGGCCGTTTCCGTCATGCCGTAGGTGGGACACACCGGAACGTCGCGGTCCGTACACTCCTCGATGAGGTCGTCGCGGGCGGGCGCGCCGCCGAGGAGGACGAACCGAAGCGAATCGGGGAGGTCGCCCGCATCGAGGAGTCGCCGGAGCATGATCGGGACGAGCGAGATGCCGGTCGGTTCGTACTCGCGGAGGTGAGAGAGGGTTTCCTCCGCGTCGAACCCCTCCTGCAGGACGACCGCCGTCCCGTACAGCGTCGAACGGAGGAGCGGTGCGAGTCCGCCCATGTGGTACGTCGAGAGGCACAGGTGCCAGCGGTCGGCGGGGAGGACGCCGAGGCGGAACGCCGAGGCGGTCGCGCTGGCGTACAGGTTGCCCATCGTGAGCGTGACGGCCTTCGGGTTGCCGGTCGTCCCCGACGTGAACAGGAGCACTTGCGGGTCCTCGCTCGACCAGTCGGCGGGCGTGAACGCCGCCGGGTCGCGGTCGGCGAGCGTCGTGTTCGACGGGTCTACCGAGACGACGGGGACGTCCCCCGCCGCGTCGCGGGCGACCGATTCCGTCTCGGCTTCGCAGACGAGCGCCGAGAGGTCCGTTACGGCCACCTGCCGCCGGAGTTCCGGCGTGGCGAGACGGACGTTCAGCGGGACGAGCACGCACCCGAGTCGCATCGCGGCGTGAACGAGGACGACGCCATCCATTCGCGTCTCCATCAGCATCCCCAGGTGGTCGCCCTCTCGAATCCCCAGCGCCGCGAGTTTCCCGGCGATTTCCTCGACCACGGTATCGAGTCGCTCGTAGGTCCATTCGGTCCCGTCCGCCACCTCGACGATGGCGGTCGCCTCGGGCGACACGTCGGCACGGTGTGTCAGCCAGTCGTTCATGGCACACCCCACGTGTCCGCCACGCCGTTGCCCGGTTCCTGCGGGACGCCGACCGCACCGTCCACGAGTCGCGTCCGGTCGGGACCCAAATCGCGGGCCAACAGCGTTCCGGTCGCCAATCCGCAGGCGGGGCGGTCGGGAATCGCCGCCGCCGCGTGAACCGCCGCCGTTCGGGCCACAACGCCGTCGATGGTCGTCGTGACGACCGGTGTGACGCCCGCATCTCGGGCGCGTTCGGCGACCTCGACGGCCCTGTCCGGGCCGCCGAGCACCATCGGCTTGCAGATGAGCACGTCGGCGGCGTCCGCCTCCAGAATCGCATCGACCGACGAATCGACGAGGGACTCGTCTACCGCGACGCCGACCGACCGACCGCGAAGCTCGGCCAATCCCTCGATGTCCGTCAACGAAAGGGGTTGTTCGACGTACGCGACCCCGAGGGTGTCGAGTTTGTGGAACGCTTCGCGCGCCTGTGTGCGCGACCAGCCGCCGTTCGCGTCTGCGCGGAGTTCCACCTCGGACCCGACCGAATCCCGTGCCGCTCGGAGCCGAGCCACGTCGTCCGTCACAGAGCGCGCGCCGATTTTCACCTTCACGCACTCGAAACCCGCATCGACCGCCTCGTTCACCGCCGCCACCGTCTCGTCGCGTGGGGCGTCGCCGACGGTGGCGTTCGTCTGAACGGCTTCGACCCGCTCCGTCCCGCCGAGGTAACGATACAGCGGCTCTTCCGCCCGCTTCGAGCGGAGGTCCGCCAGCGCGAGCGAGAGGCCGTGTCTGGCCGCCGGCGTCGCTTCGAGGCTGGAGAGTTCTGTTTCGGGGTCATCGACGTGTGCGATGGCCGCCCGACAGGCGGGGAGTGATTCCGTCCACCCCGGAAGCGGCGTCGCTTCGCCGATGCCCACCTCGTCGCCGTCCTCGATGCGGACGAGGATGCCCTTCCGGTGCTCGATGGCCCCGTGAGCCGTGTCGAGCGGCGACGTCAACGGAAGCGAAAACTCGTGTGTCTCGACGTTCATGCCACCATTCCGAGGGCGAAGCAGACCGAGTAGGCGGCCAGCAGCTTTCCGGTCTGTTCGAGGGCGGGGTTGAGGGCTTCCCCGGACGTTTTCGTGAGGACTGTCCGTGCGACCATCGCGGCGTAGGGAATCGTCAGGAGCGGCAGGAGGACGCCGACCCCGAACGCCTCGGTCGTGGCGAAGTAGACGGGAACGAGGTAGGCGAGCGCGAGCATGCCGACGTACTCGCCGCGACTCGCTCGGTAGCCAATGAGCACCGCGAGCGTCCGCTTTCCGGCCTTCCGGTCGTTCTTCAAGTCGCGGATGTTGTTCACGACGAGGATGTTCGTCGAAATCGCCGCGACGGGGAGACTTGCGAGAAACGCGTGCATCGTGACGGTTCCCCCGGGGATTCCGATGGAAAACGGGGCGGCGAGAATCTGTGCGGCCTGTACGTAGAACGTCCCCATCACGGCGATGACGCCGAAGAAGACGAAGACGAACAGGTCGCCCAATCCGTTGGAACCGAGCGGGAACGGCCCGCCCGCGTAGGCGATACCGCTGACGACGCTGGCGAGACCGATGACGAGAATCGGGAGGCCGCCGACGTAGACCAGGTAGACGCCGACGACGATGGCGAGCAGAAAGGTGCCGTACATCGCCTGCTTGACTTTGCTCGGGGAGATGAGCCCCGACTGAGTGACGCGGGTAAAACCCGTTCGTTCGTCGGTATCGACGCCCTTCACGGCGTCGTAGTAGTCGTTTGCGAAGTTCGTGCCGACTTGGATGAGCGCCGCGCCGACGAGCGCCGCGAGCGCAGGGAGGGGCGCAAACAGCCCCTCGTGGAGCGCGAAGCCGACGCCGACGATGATGGGCGCGGCGGCGGCCGGGAGCGTGTGTGGGCGGGCCGCCATCAGCCACGCTTTCCGCCGGGAGATTTCGGTGGCCGTATCGTTCATTATCGAGATAGTTCCCGCGAGAGGTGTATAGCATCTACGGTTTCAGGAAACTCCGCCGGCGTTTTCGCTTACTGTCTCGGAGTCGAACTCGATACCGCGACGGTCGTTTAAGTGGTTCTCGTGACAAGCTGAAGCTATGGACGGTAAAGCGGTCGTTCTCTGGTACTCGTCGTTCGACAGCGGTAGCTCGGTTTTCGGTAGCGACCGCTCGGTTCGACGCTACATCTTCACGTGATTCGTCGGCGGCGCTCCGCGGGACGTCATTTAAGTGCTTCTCGTCACAAGGTGGAGATATGGACGGTACGAGGTCGTTTCTTGCGGTGAACTCTGGTCTTCCGTGAGCGGTGGGTATCCAAACACCATCTCGCACGTCCGTCAGTCGGCGGACGGAACGTAGCTATCCTGCTCGGACGCTTGCCCGTCGGTCGTTTCGGCCATCTCGACGCCGATGGCTGCCGCCGCGAACGCGACGCCGAGGGCGAGGAACCAGAGCGCGATGGTGAGTTTCTCCGATATCGGGAGGTCCATGTGAACGCCGAACTGTGACGCGCCCATAGCTACGACGACGAGAAGAGCACTCCACCGGTTACCCCGCGTTCGCCAGATGTCTTCCTGCCGGAGCATCAGCCACCCACCGAGCGCGTAGGTGCCCCAGATGACCGCCGCCAACTGTACGTTCCAATACCCATCCGCGTACAGGACAGCGACGGGGAGAGACCCGAGAATGACTCCGACGAGCGCGTCCGTTCGATTCTTCATAGTTGTGCTACAATTACGCGTGGAAAGTATCTTTGCACCGGGAGGTGGAACCGACATTTCACCGGATAGTGTCAACGGTCTCTCCCGAGGCACACCTTTGAACTATATCGACCGAGTAGTGGGACGCGATGCGTCAAACTGACGGCGGTTCGCACGTCGTTCACTGGCAGTCCGACGATGGGCAGAGTGTGAACGACGACACGCCACTGCAACTGAGCAGACGCCCGGGGGACGGGACGGTCCGGCGGGCCGACCTTCAGCGCGACCAATCGGTTCGTCGCTGGGGTCCCGTCACGCCGAGCGCGACGGTCATCGGGCGGGCGGACTCGCCGGAATCGGATTTGAGCGAAAACGTCCGTCGGCTACACGAGGAGCGCCACTCCGCGATGGCGGGCCACAGCAGTCGGATGCACCAGCTCGACAAACTCCGGGTCAGCCACGCGCTCTGTAACGACCTGTCGTTGACGCCGTGGCAGCGTGATTGCGTCATTGGCATCATGAGCGAGTTGGATTTGACCGTCTTCGGGAGCCAGCGAGCCATCCCGAAGGTCGCGCTGGTCGTCATTCGTCACGTGGTAGACCGGGAGCGCGAACACTACCTCGGGTTGCACGACGACCGGTGGATTCGCCAGCAGCCCCCAGAACGACTGACGGAGCTCTACGAGTCGTTCCAGTCGCTCACCGACGAGGAGCAGTTCACCGAACTCGCGACGAAACACGGCCTGGACATCACGAGTTTGAATCGGCTTCGGCGGGTCCTCAAACACCAAATCGAGGAACAGGACTTGGAGTTCGCCGTTCACGGCCGAAATCCGCACCGCGACCCGAACCTCCCGAGTTTGACGGACCGGTGGGGAGACGACGAACGTCGAGAGAATAGGGCGTAACGTGGATACGATGCCGACTGTCGCCACTGTCGCTCTGGAATGAGAATGTACGGTAGAACCGGCCTCGTTCCGTCCATAGCTTCACCTTGTCACGTGAACTACTTAAAGGAAACAGCGGAGTGCGGGGGCTCCGACCGGAGTTGTAGGAGGCGGAGTTACAGGAGGTAGAGTTACAGGAAACGAAGGGAACAGTCGCTCCCGAGCGGTGAGTGCCGTAGAATCCTCGTCGACCCATCCATATCTCTACCTTGTCACGTGAGCTACTTAAACGAAACCGCGGCAGCTATCGACGGTCGCGGGACATCGAGGTGCGAGAAGAGCAGTCGCTCACGGGCAATGAGTATCGGAGAACCGGCCTCAAACCGTCCATATCTCTACCTTATCACGAGAACTACTTAAATGGGAGCGATGGGGTTCCAGTCGCTCGGAAAAACGATATGTGCGGACGGTACGATCATCGTCGCATGAACGACGCCGTGCCGATTCGAGGGACGAGGGAGGACGACGCGGCCGCCATCCAGCGCGTCGCTCGCGCCTCGTGGCACGCCGCCTACGACGACGTGATGGGCGCGGAAGCGGTCGAGGAAACCGTCGATTCGTGGTTCGCGGTCGAGAACGTCGTCGCCGACGTGAACCGCGACGAGCGTCCGTTCTTCGTCGCGGAACGCGATGGGACTGTGGTCGGGTTCGTCATCGGCATCCCGAACGAGGAACGCGAGTCAGGATTCCACCTCTACCGGATTTACGTCCACCCCGACCATTGGGGAGCGGGCGTCGGCACGCGACTGCTCGACCGGTTCGAGGCGGAACTGCGGCGGCAGAACGCGACGCGACTGCAACTGTCGGTCATCGGACCGAACGAGAACGCCATCGGCTTCTACGAAGCGCGAGGATTCGAGCGAATCGAGGAGAACTGGGACGACGACTTCGACTGTGAGCGATACGTGTACGCGAAGGAACATCTGACCGCTACCGGCGTCGAATATCGACGTACAGCAGGGCGGTCGTCAGCAGGAATCCGAGGGCGAGAATCGGGAAAACGGGATCGAACGAGGTGCCGCAGTTCGATGCGGTCGCATCCGCATAGTAGCCTATCGGCCGCATGCCGAACAGCATCACGAGAGCCCCGACCACGACGCCGAGCGCCGCGACGCGTCCAATCGTCCATGAGGACGCTCCGCGCGAGTTGCACGAGGAAAATCCCACCCAGAAAGTAGACCATTACCGGAATCGAAAGCGGTGGCTTCGCGAACGTGAATTCGGTCCAGAACCACATCGCAACGACGACGAGGAACACTGAAATGCCCGTTGCCGCCATACCCGGTAGCAGGGTGTTGTTTCCACCGACTGTCTCAGTCATGTTCGCTTTTCGTATTTCTCTGGAAGAATATAATGCCTCCGTAGGGTGAAACGGTCGATTGACCTTCCGCAGAACGACTTTCCCGCCGCTTCGAAGCACCTCTCCACCAACACAGGCGGTCGGTCACTCACCGCGATCGAGGAGCGTAGCGACGAGCGAGCGGGCCGACGACCGAGCGGAGCAACGCGAAGCGAGGGAGGAGTGCTTTTGGTCCAGCTTTTACAGGGAACCAATAAGAGCGATGGCGTTCGCCATCGCTCTTGTTTGTGACCGTCGTAAAAGGTGGGTGGTAAAAGGTGCTTAGTAATGCCACGGATAGTCCGAGAAGTCGGGGTCGCGCCTTTCCACGAACGCGTCCCGTCCCTCCTGCGCTTCGTCGGTCATGTACGCGAGACGGGTCGCTTCCCCGGCGAACACCTGCTGGCCGACGAGGCCGTCGTCTTCGAGGTTGAAGGCGTACTTCAGCATGCGAATCGCGGTCGGACTCTTGCCGTTGATTTCCTCGGCCCAGTCCAGTGCCACGTCCTCCAGTTCCTCGTGCGGAACCGATTCGTTCACCATGCCCATCTCCTCGGCTTCCTCGGCGGAGTAGGTCTTGCCGACGAAGAATATCTCGCGGGCTTTCTTCTGGCCGACCTGCCGCGCGAGGTAGGCGGAACCGAACCCGCCGTCGAAACTCGCCACGTCGGGGTCGGTCTGGAGGAATTTGGCGTGCTCCTCGGACGCGAGGGTCATGTCGCAGACGACGTGGAGGCTGTGACCGCCGCCGACGGCCCATCCCGGAACGACGCAGATGACGGGTTTCGGGATGTGACGGATGAGCCGCTGGACTTCGAGGATGTGCAGGCGGCCCGCCTCGGAGGCGTCCTCGCTATCGGCGTCCTCTCCCTGATATTCGTATCCTTCTCCTCCGCGCACACGCTGGTCGCCGCCGGAGCAGAACGCCCAGCCGTCGTCCTTCGGCGACGGCCCGTTGCCGGTGAGGAGGACGCAGCCGACGTCCGACTGACGTTTGGCGTGGTCCAACGCGCGGTACAGTTCGTCCACCGTACCGGGACGGAAGGCGTTTCGAACCTCCGGGCGGTCGAACGCGATGCGGACCGTTCCCTGGTCTTTGGCCCGGTGGTACGTGATATCGCGGAAATCGAAGTCGGAAATATCCTCCCAACGCTCGGCGTCGAAGAGTTCTGATACCATACTCGAAACTGGCGGCGGGGCGGTCTAATAGGTTCCCGTCCGCTCTCGGTCGTTCGTCAGTCCTCATTCGTTCGCCCGGTCGTCCGAGGTCCCACAACCCGGCAAACCGCGGGGGGACTGCGAAGCTACTTGCCGCGCGAAAACGACGGCGGATACATGAAGACATCCGCACGGGCAGACGCCTTCGAGCGGTCGGGCATCCGCGTGATGTTCGAACTCGCCGAGGAGCGAGGCGGCGACCTCGTTCGACTGGAGGTCGGCGAACCGGACTTCGACACCCCCGAACACGTTATCGACGCGGCGGCGGAAGCCGCCCGCGACGGCGCGACGCACTACACCTCCGGGGCCGGAATCCCCGAACTCCGCGAAGCGATAGCCGAGCGAATGGCAACCGAGACGAACGTTCCTGTCTCGCCCGAAGAAGTGACGGTTACGAACGGTGGGATGGAGGCGCTATCGTTGACGCTGTCCGCCATCGCGGACCCGGACGAGGAAGTCATCATCCCGACGCCCGCGTGGCCGAACTATCGGAATCAGGTTATCCTCGCCGGTGCGGAACCGGTCGAAGTGCCGCTGGCCGAGGAAAGCGGGTTCGACCTCGACCCGGAGCGCGTTATCGAGAACTTGAACGAGAACACCGCCGCCATCATCCTGACCACGCCGTCGAATCCAACGGGACGGATTTACGACGAGGACGCCGTGAAAACGGTCGTCGAAGCGGCTGCCGACCACAACACCTACGTCATCGCAGACGAGGTGTACGCGCGGTTGACGTACGACGACGACTATCGACGCATCACGTCGTACACCGATTACGAGGGCGTACTGACGGTCGATTCCTGCTCGAAAACGTACGCCATGACGGGGTGGCGAATGGGATGGCTCGTCGGACCGGAGTCCATCGTCGAAGCCGCCACGAGCCTCGGGGAGAGTACGACCGCCTGTCCGTCGAGCGTCGGCCAGCAGGCCGCGCTCGCGGCGGTAACCGGCACACAGGAACCGGTTCACGAGATGCACGACGCGTTCCGCGAGCGCCGCGATTACCTGACCGAGCGCGTCGCCGAGATTCCGCACATCTCCTGTCCGCGTCCCGAGGGTGCGTTTTACGCCTTCCTCGACGTGAGCGAATTGGACGGGTCGAGTTTCGACGTCGCGGAACGCCTGCTGTCCGATTACGGCGTCGTCACCGCGCCCGGCGGCGCGTTCAGCGATGCTGGCGAGGGCTATCTCAGACTGAGTTTCGCCAACAGCCTCGACCGAATCGAACTCGGACTCGACAGAATCGAGCGGTTGGTTACGGACGAATTCGAATAATCTCCGACCTCCGAAGACTCAGAACAGGTCGTCTATCTCGTCGTTGTGGAACATCTCGGCAGGGTCTTCCTCGCGCGTTTCCTGCTTGTTCGCTTCCTTCGAGCGCTCCATGAACTCCTGCATGCGCGGCGAACGTTCGACGCCGCCGAGGAGGACGAGCGAGGCGAGCCGTTCGCTGTCGAGCGGGAAGTCACCGCCGCGAACCTGCAGACTGCCGGTTTCGCCTTCGAGCCATCGCCGGGCCTTCTCGACGCCCTTTCGCGGAATCCTGTCGGCGTCAGCCGCGACGACCAATAGCGCGGAATCCGCATCCGTCGCCTTCGGCATGCTGAGGTTGCTCAGAACCGCTTGCCGGGTGTTGCTCGTCACGGTGTTGATGTTCTCGCCGCTGTCCTCGCTGGCACCGGCGCTGGCGTAGCCGAGCGCCGCGACGCCGCCCGAGCGAAGCGTGTTGATGACTTCGCTCGAATCCACGACGCTTTCGCCGACGCCTTCGACCGCCTCGCCGGACGCGAGAAGCAGGCCGACGCGCTGGGCGATCTGCTGGTTGATGTTCTCGAACGCCTCGCCGACACTCTGGCCCGTCTCGTGCCACGCGTCGTTGTCGATGAGGAGGGTCGCGTCGGCCTCGCGGATGACGGTCTTCAGCGAGCGTCCCGCGTTGGCTTGGTACATCGCCCCTTCGCCTTGCCCGGGGAGGACGCCGAGCGTGTAGACGGGTATCTCGTAGATTCGCTGGAGTTCGTGGATGAGGACCGGCGCGCCGCCGCTTCCGGTTCCGCCGCCGAGTCCCGCGACGACGAAGAGGGCGTCGGCCCTCGCGGTGATTCGGCCGTCGAGGGCGTTCATCACTTCACCGGCGTCGTCTTGCATCACTTCCGCGCCGAGTTCGTTATCTCCGCTGACCCCGTGGCCCTTCCCTCGGTCTTGGCCGACGAGGACGGTATCGAGGTTGAGCGATTGCAGGTCGGTTTTCGCGGAGTTGATGGCCAACGCGCCTTGAACCGCGTTGAAATCCATGTTCGCGTCGAATTCTACCAGTCTCTGAGTGAGTTTTCCTCCCGCTTGACCCACCCCAATCAGGACCACTTTCATGGGCGATGGAACTGATTCACGACATATGGATTTTCCGACGTAATCCGGCGTAAATATCGAGAAACAAGGGAAAAGAAACCCCTCTTTCTCGGTCCGCGAAGCCTTAAATAGGGAAACGCGGCCAACACCGACGATGCCCGACCTCGAAACGCTTTCCGAACGCGTGTCAACACTCGAACAAACGCTGACGGACGGTGAAATGCCCGCACTACAGGACGATGCGGAACTCCGCCGAACGACGACCGACCTCGCCGCGCGGATGGACGAACTCGAAACCGAACTGGACGAACTCGACGCCGCGGTCCAAGCCCTTCGCGGCTACGTCGGCAACATTCGTGCAGTCAACGACGACGTGGAGCGCCGCGTAGACGCCGCTCTAGCGAAGGCGGAAGCGTGCCAGTCAGACACCTCGAAACGGAGTTTCGAAACCGGGAGGAACCGGACGGCTTCCCGGTCGAATCGGGCGGCTTCCGGGAGGCAGTTCGGGACGGATTCCGAGAGCGGTTCGAAAACCGGCCGACAGCACTCTGGTAACGATTCCGAAGGTCCTGTCCGGTCGAACCCTCCATCACCGTACGAAATCCCACGCACCGACGGCGACCGCACCGAATCGGGAGACCGTTCGCTCACGGCGCGCCTCCGCGAGTTGTTGTGAGCGTTCGCACCGTTCTCGCCGTGGTGCTCGCGGTCGCCCTCTGTAGCGTCTCCGTCCCCGCCATCCACCACGCCCGTCGGGACCGGGCGACGTACCGCGCCGACGCGGAACTGGCGACCGTCTCGCGCTCGATGACCGACCTCGCCGACGAAACCGCCGTCCGGTTCGGCGACCCTCCACCGACCGGGGGCGGTCCGCGCGGCGCGCGAAGAGTGGTTTCGCTGTCGCTCCCGCCCGAATCCGTGACGGTGGGACGGATCGAGTTCGTCGCCATCGGCGGCGTTCCCGGCCGTCAGAGTCCGAAAGACGACTTCGGAGACGTGCTCGCGTATCGTGTCGCGGGCGAACCAACCCGCGTCCGACACGTCCCGTTCGACGTTCGCGTCGCGACGAGAAGCGAGACGGATGGCGGGTGGACCGTCCGACCGGACGGAGAACCCCTCGTCGTCCACGCACCCGCTCGGCGGGACATCGCGCTACTGTTGGTCGAATACCGCGGACGTCGGACCGTCCTCGTCGTCCCGGCGGCTCAACTTTAAGACGGAGGACGCGACCACGGGAGTCCATGTGGAACCCACTGTCGAGCGCTTCGTCCGACGACCGGGACTGCCGCTGTGACCCTTCGTTCGACGGCGCGACGCTGACCGTCGATGCTGACGACTGTCCCGGAAACGGCGAACTCGCTGAACGCCCCGCGTGCCGCGCAACAGTCATCGACGCGCTCACCGACCGCGACGCGGACCGAATCGTGTCGCGGGCGACCGGCGTCGAACGGACGTACGAAGGCGACGGCGCGGCGTTTCTCGTGGCGGCGGGACGGTTCGTCGAGCGGGTCGCCGCCCACGACGACACGCTCGCGGAACGAGCGCGTTCCGACCCGATTCGGGCGGGCGTGGATGCCGTCGGACGGGCGGGACCGGTTTTCGACATCGCCGCGGAAACCGGCCTCGCGGAGGGCGTCCATCGGTTCGACGACTATTCGACCCTCTTTCGTCCGTTCGTCGGGCCGACCATCGCCCGGTCGCAAGTGTCGCTCCGTCCGCCTGCGGACGCCCGACTGGACGACCGGTATTCGCTTTCGACCGGCGCGACGGTCCGCCACTACGAGGCGGGAACCGACGCGGAGCGGTCCGGTGAATCGCGTCGTATCTATCACCTCGAACCGCTGGAGTACGACCTCGGACCCGACGCGTTCGAAACGCTCGACCGGGCCGCGACGCTCCTCGCAAACGGCGGCGTTACGGGAGGGGAGCGAGCACCGGGCCGTGCCGTCCGGGCAGTCGCGGAGGCGGGAGTAGTCGCGGATGCAGGGTCGAAGGCGGGGGAGAGTGCGGAAGCAGGGGCGAACGAGGATGCGAACGTAGACGCCCTCACCGACGTTTTCCGGAAGTACACGCACGGATACGGCGTCCTCACGGACTTGTTCGCCGACCCGGCCGTCTCCGACGTGTTCGCAACCGCCCCCGTCGGCGACAATCCTCTTCGCGTGCGAGCGGACAGCGAGGAGATGGAGACGAACGTCCACCTCACCGCGGACGGAGCGGCGTCCCTCGCGTCCCGATTTCGGCGAACGAGTGGGAGAGCGTTCTCGCGTGCGAGCCCGACCCTCGACGCCGTTGCCGAAATCGACGGCACGACCGTTCGCGTCGCGGGCGTGACCGACCCCGTTAGCGACGGCATCGGCTTCGCTTTCCGCGTTCAGTCCGAAGAGCGGTGGACCCTCCCTGCACTGGTCGCAAACGGAACGCTTCCGCCGGACGCGGCCGCCCTCCTCTCGGTTGGGGTCGAACGCGCCGGAACCGGACTCGTCGCCGGACCGCGCGGGGCGGGGAAGACGACGCTCCTCGGTGCGTTGCTCTGGGAACTCCCGCCGCGAGTCAGAACCGTCGTCCTCGAAGACACGCCGGAACTACCGGTCAAATCCTTGCAGGGAGACGGCCGCGACGTGCAGTTACTCCGAACGACGGCGAACGACGACGAACCCGGACTCCGCCCGGCCGACGCGCTTCGGACGGCCCTCCGGTTGGGGGACGGCGCGCTCGTCGTCGGAGAAGTCCGCGGCGAGGAGGCGAGCGTGCTGTACGAAGCGATGCGCGTCGGCGCGAGCGGCAACGCCGTCCTCGGGACGATACACGGAGATTGCGGCGATGCGGTGTACGAACGAGTCGTCACCGACCTCGGCGTCCCGCCTTCTTCGTTCGCGACGACCGAGTTCGTCGTCACCCTCGAATCCTACGAAACCGACGGCACGCACGGAAAGCGGGTGAAGCGTATCGAGGAGGTCGTTACGAACGGGGACCCGGAAACGGACGGCGCCGACCCGGTGCGGTTCGAACCGCTGTACGAACTCGACGGCGGGGACCTCGTTCCGACCGGTCAAATCGAGCGGGGAAACAGCGTCCTCGTCGCCTCGCTCGCCGAATCGACGGAGACGTACGCGGACGTTCGGGAGGCGCTCGCCGCCCGAACGCGGGGTATCGAGCGCCGCGTCGAACGGGTCGCGCCCTCGTTCGAGGTCTCGACGAACCGAATCGGAGATAATCGAATCGGAACCGACGGAATCGGGAGTGCCCAAACCGGGGGCGACTCGGCGTGATCGTGCGACGCTTCGAGTCGCTCTGTGCTCGCCTCGCATCCCTCTACCCGTGGGACGTGTCGGCTGACGACGACATCGACCGGGGCATCGGCTTTCTGGGAGGAGAAATCGACAGCGTTGCAGTCGGTCGGGGTGCGAACGGTGCGGCGGTTTTCGGGTGTTTCGTCGCCGTCGTCGGTGCGGCCGTGGCTCCGACAGTGCTCCGCATCGTAGTCGGGGGGCTGCTGGTCGCCACCGCCGTCGGTTTCTCGGCGCTAATCCGCCGCGTACCCGAACTCCTCGCCGCCGCGAAGCGGACGCAAGCGCTGGGCGACGCGCCCGACCTCGCGGCCCGCGCCGTGTTGTGGATGCGGATAGAACCGACCGCGGAAGGGGCCGCTGCGTTCGCCGCGCGGACGGGTGATGGCCCACTCGCGTCGAGTCTGGGCGACCACGTTCGACGCTCGGTCGGGTCGCCGATGGCCGGACTGACAACGTTCGCGGCCGAGTGGGAACCGTGGAACCCGCCGCTTCATCGGTCGATGGTACTGATTTCGGCGGCGAGCGAGGCACCACCGGGGGAACGTGCGCGGACGTTGGACCGCGCACTCGCCGCGATTCTCGACGGGACGCGAGAACGGATGGCGGAGTTCGTCGCCGAGATTCGCGGGCCAGCGACGGCGTTGTACGCTTTCGGTGTCCTGCTTCCGCTGGCGCTGGTCGCGGTGCTTCCGGCGGCGCGAACCGCGGGACTGCCGCTGTCGCCCGCCGTGTTGGTCGCCGGTTACGACGTTCTGCTTCCCGCACTCCTGCTGGCGACGAGCGCGTGGTTGCTCACCCGCCGGCCGGTCGCGTTTCCGCCGCCGGACGTCTCGCGGTCACACCCCGACGTTCCCGAAAGACTGTGGCCGGTCATAATTTCCGGCCTCGGTGCTGGCGGTCTCGCGCTGGTCGTCACGACGGTTTTCCTCCCCGGATGGACGCGTTGGATAGCCTGCTTCGGCTGTCTCGTCGGTGTCCTACTGGTCGGGGTGACGCGTCCGACGGTCCTCGTCAGAAATCGAGTTCGAGCGGTCGAAGCGGACCTCACGGACGCGCTCTATCTCGTCGGTCGCCGGGTGAAGGAAGGATTGGCGGTCGAGACGGCCATCGTCGCCGCAGCAGACGAACTCGGTGGGGAGACGGGTGCCGTCTTCGAGCGAGCCACGCGAATACAGCGACAGCTCAGGATGGGCGTTCGGGAGTCGTTTCTCGGCGAATACGGGGCGCTTTCGACGGTACCGAGTCCGCGCGCTCGGAGCGCTGTGGCGCTCCTCGCGCTCGCCGCGGACGAGGGGCGACCCGCTGGCAGTGCCGTTCTGGCGATGGCCGACCACTTGGACGACCTGCAGAGCGTCGAACGCGAGGCACGACGCGCGCTTTCGCAAGTGACCGAGACCCTCCGACACACGGCGGCGATATTCGGACCCCTCGTCTCGGGTGCGACCGTCGCGCTGGCGGGCGGAATGTCGGGCATGGGTGGTTCGTTCGGGAGCGCGTTTCCGGTCGATGCACTGGGCCTCGCGGTCGGCATCTACGTCCTCTGTCTTTCGGCCATCGTCACGACGCTCGCGGTCGGACTCGAACACGGACTCGACCGGACGCTGGTCGGCTACCGCGTCGGCCATTCCGTATTGTCCGCGACCATCGTGTACCTCCTCACGTTCGTGCTGGCGGGTGCGCTGACCTGAGTGCTCTCGGGTGTTCGTTCTCGGGTGTCCCGTCCCCCAATATTCTCGGCGTACATTTAAGTACGAAAACGGGACCATTCCGGCCCATGTTCGACGCACCCCTCGACGCGTGGTACGTCTGGCTCGGCGTGACGGTTGTCAGCTTCGCCGTCCTCGGCGTCGCCATCGAACTGCCGACCGCACCGCCGCCGAACGCCGCAAGTGTCGCCGATACGGTCGATTCCGTCGCCGGATGCACCTACACCGCGACCGCCGAACACCCGCTGTCGGCGCGGAAAATAAAGCTCGGTCCGCGACGGTTGGGGCTGAACGGAAAGGGCGAACCGCGCACGCGACGTTCGCGTACGGCCCGGTCGTTCCGGTCGTTCCCGACGGGGGAAGTCGTTCCGACTCCACTTCCCGACTGAACCGCGTGTTGTCCGGGTCGCCACCGTCCGCGGTGTTCGATTCGCCCGCCGACTTCCGCGCGGCGATACGGGAATCTAGACACCACCAGTCGGTCTGGCGACGGGCGCATAGCACGCTTCGCGTTCGCTGTGTTTCGTGGGAGGGAGTCGATGCGACGCTGGTCTCCGGGTAGGGCACAGACCGAACCCGTCGCGGCCATCGTCGCCGTCTTCGCGGTCTGTTTCGGACTGCTCGCCTACACCGGCGTTCTCGGCGACGCGATGCCTCGATCCGAGCGAACTCTCGGACCGACGACGCTTCCGTCGGTTCGTGACGCCGCGAGTTCGAACGGCATCTTGATTCCCACGCATCTCACGGAGTCCTCCGCGACGCCCGACGGCTATCGCTGCAACGTTACGCTCACGGTAGGAAAGCGTGAGTGGCACGACGGGCCGACGCCACCGTCGAACGCTAAAGTTCCGAGCAGCTCCGCGGCAACGACGGTGAGCGTTCGAATTGCGCCGGGTGACGTTCGACCGGGACGGCTCCGCGTGGTGGTGTGGAAATGAGGGCCATCAGCACCGTTCTCGACGTGACCCTGTGCCTGCTGCTGGTCAGCGCCAGTGCTTTCGTCCTCGCCGGAGCGAGGCCACCGCAATCGACAGCGCGGACGCGAACGGCCGAATCGGCGGCGAACGTCCTCACGACCAGCACCGCCGGACTGAACTACACGATTCGGACCGACGACGGAGCGATTCGTCGGACGACACGCGGCACCCTCGCCGGACTGCTCGGCCAGGCCGCACTGGCAAACGCGTCCGTTCGCGGAGCCGAACTGTCACGGGCGAGCGGCCCGTTCGAGCACGCGGTCGCTCGCCGTGTGCGAGAACGACTCGACCACCCGTCCCGCATGCGACTCCTCGTCCGATGGGAACCGTATCGGAACGCTCACCTTCGAGGACGGTTCGCCGTCGGTAAATCACCGCCGCCCCGAGTGGACGTTCACGCGGCCGAAATCACGCTTCCGAACAAATTTCCGGCGGTTCGAGAGCGAGCACTCGACGCCGCGTCGAGCGGCGGTTACCGCGATGTCGCGCGGGTCGTCGCCGCCGGAATCGTTATCGGTCTGGTTCCGAATCGAACGACGACGCTGGCGCTACACGACCGCGAAACGGGCGCGACGGTTGCGGCTCGACTCAGACGGTTGATTCGGCTGTACGATGTGGATGGGTCGGATACGAACACTCTCACCAGTGACCGAGCGAGACGTGCACTCATCGACGCGCTGACCGCCGCCGTCGAAGCCGACCTCCGGTCAACGTTCCGGACACCGACCGAGGCTGCCCGGGCGGTTTCGCTCGGCGAGACGCGACTCGTCGTCAGGACGTGGGACGCGTGAACCTCGCCGACGATACCCGCGGACGGGTACCGTTCGCGTTGATCGGCGTCCTACTGCTGGTCGGGAGTCTCACCTCCGCGGGTGCGCTGGTGGCTCGACCGGCACCGCACGTGAACGAGAATGTGGAGCAGAGCATGCGAACCGTAACCGCCGGAACTCGGACGGCGCTTCGCGGAGCGGTCCGACAGGCCGGACGGGAGGCCGCCGCCGAACCGCTCGTTCGTCCGGCGAACACGACCGCCGGGCTGGTTATGGACGACGCAGCTCCGTTTCGGGATTACCTCCGCCTTCGAATCTATCTTACAGCGCGGGAACGATTGCGTTCGGTGGGTGCCCACGGCGGCGACGTGCGTGCGACCGCATCGCTCCCGGCGACGCCGAACGCGACGGCACTTCGACGGGCGAAACGACGAGTCCACGTCGAACCGGTCGGGAACCTGACGGAGGCCGGGCTACGGGTTCGCATCGACGACGTGTCGATGCGTGCGACCCGCGGCGGGACACCCGTCGCCGCCACGAAGAAAAACGTGACGCTCGTGGTCGAAACGCCGGTTCTGGCGCTGTACGAGCGCGTTCAGCGATTCGAGCGGCGGCTCGACAGGGGACCGCTCGACCCGGGACTCGGCCGCCGACTGACCGCCCGGCTCTACGCGGTAACGTGGGCGCGAGGATACGCACAGTACGGCGGAGCACCGATTGCAAACGTACTGTCGAACCGCCACATCGAGTTGCTGACGAACGGCGCGATTCTCGAAGAGCAGACGAAATCGTTCGGGACGAGCGACCCCGATGGACGACAGGGGGTTCGTCGTGCGACCGCTCGCGTCGGTCTCACCGACCTTCTCGTTCCGATGACCCAACACGGAAAGCTCTGGACGGACCTCGTTCTGAACACGGCGGGTGGGGGCGGTGCGGACGGCACCATCGACGGTTCACTCGATGCGGCGTCGGAACCGCTCGACTCCGCGCACTCCCCCGAAACGGGAATGAACATCGGCGTGAACCGTCGATGGTGCCGTCCGCACCGCCCCCACCCGCCGTGTTCAGAACGAGGTCCGTCCAGAGCTTTCCGTGTTGGGTCATCGGAACGAGAAGGTCGGTGAGACCGACGCGAGCGGTCGCACGACGAACCCCCTGTCGTCCATCGGGGTCGCTCGTCCCGAACGATTTCGTCTGCTCTTCGAGAATCGCGCCGTTCGTCAGCAACTCGATGTGGCGGTTCGACAGTACGTTTGCAATCGGTGCTCCGCCGTACTGTGCGTATCCTCGCGCCCACGTTACCGCGTAGAGCCGGGCGGTCAGTCGGCGGCCGAGTCCCGGGTCGAGCGGTCCCCTGTCGAGCCGCCGCTCGAATCGCTGAACGCGCTCGTACAGCGCCAGAACCGGCGTTTCGACCACGAGCGTCACGTTTTTCTTCGTGGCGGCGACGGGTGTCCCGCCGCGGGTCGCACGCATCGACACGTCGTCGATGCGAACCCGTAGCCCGGCCTCCGTCAGGTTCCCGACCGGTTCGACGTGGACTCGTCGTTTCGCCCGTCGAAGTGCCGTCGCGTTCGGCGTCGCCGGGAGCGATGCGGTCGCACGCACGTCGCCGCCGTGGGCACCCACCGAACGCAATCGTTCCCGCGCTGTAAGATAGATTCGAAGGCGGAGGTAATCCCGAAACGGAGCTGCGTCGTCCATAACCAGCCCGGCGGTCGTGTTCGCCGGACGAACGAGCGGTTCGGCGGCGGCCTCCCGTCCGGCCTGTCGGACCGCTCCGCGAAGCGCCGTCCGAGTTCCGGCGGTTACGGTTCGCATGCTCTGCTCCACATTCTCGTTCACGTGCGGTGCCGGTCGAGCCACCAGCGCACCCGCGGAGGTGAGACTCCCGACCAGCAGTAGGACGCCGATCAACGCGAACGGTACCCGTCCGCGGGTATCGTCGGCGAGGTTCACGCGTCCCACGTCCTGACGACGAGTCGCGTCTCGCCGAGCGAAACCGCCCGGGCAGCCTCGGTCGGTGTCCGGAACGTTGACCGGAGGTCGGCTTCGACGGCGGCGGTCAGCGCGTCGATGAGTGCACGTCTCGCTCGGTCACTGGTGAGAGTGTTCGTATCCGACCCATCCACATCGTACAGCCGAATCAACCGTCTGAGTCGAGCCGCAACCGTCGCGCCCGTTTCGCGGTCGTGTAGCGCCAGCGTCGTCGTTCGATTCGGAACCAGACCGATAACGATTCCGGCGCGACGACCCGCGCGACATCGCGGTAACCGCCGCTCGACGCGGCGTCGAGTGCTCGCTCTCGAACCGCCGGAAATTTGTTCGGAAGCGTGATTTCGGCCGCGTGAACGTCCACTCGGGGCGGCGGTGATTTACCGACGGCGAACCGTCCTCGAAGGTGAGCGTTCCGATACGGTTCCCATCGGACGAGGAGTCGCATGCGGGACGGGTGGTCGAGTCGTTCTCGCACACGGCGAGCGACCGCGTGCTCGAACGGGCCGCTCGCCCGTGACAGTTCGGCTCCGCGAACGGACGCGTTTGCCAGTGCGGCCTGGCCGAGCAGTCCGGCGAGGGTGCCGCGTGTCGTCCGACGAATCGCTCCGTCGTCGGTCCGAATCGTGTAGTTCAGTCCGGCGGTGCTGGTCGTGAGGACGTTCGCCGCCGATTCGGCCGTTCGCGTCCGCGCTGTCGATTGGTGGCCTCGCTCCGGCGAGGACGAAAGCACTGGCGCTGACCAGCAGCAGGCACAGGGTCACGTCGAGAACGGTGCTGATGGCCCTCATTTCCACACCACCACGCGGAGCCGTCCCGGTCGAACGTCACCCGGCGCAATTCGAACGCTCACCGTCGTTGCCGCGGAGCTGCTCGGAACTTTAGCGTTCGACGGTGGCGTCGGCCCGTCGTGCCACTCACGCTTTCCTACCGTGAGCGTAACGTTGCAGCGATAGCCGTCGGGCGTCGCGGAGGACTCCGTGAGATGCGTGGGAATCAAGATGCCGTTCGAACTCGCGGCGTCACGAACCGACGGAAGCGTCGTCGGTCCGAGAGTTCGCTCGGATCGAGGCATCGCGTCGCCGAGAACGCCGGTGTAGGCGAGCAGTCCGAAACAGACCGCGAAGACGGCGACGATGGCCGCGACGGGTTCGGTCTGTGCCCTACCCGGAGACCAGCGTCGCATCGACTCCCTCCCACGAAACACAGCGAACGCGAAGCGTGCTATGCGCCCGTCGCCAGACCGACTGGTGGTGTCTAGATTCC
>NZ_MEIH01000035.1:0-2474 GCF_001723155.1 Haladaptatus sp. W1 | reverse complement strand
GTCAAATTTATATTTATTCCGGAGGGTTTTCGAGCTACGACAACGCGGAGAACTCGACGACCTCGATGCCGGACGTTTCGAAGTCGTTCATGGCGGCGAGGCGGTCGGGAACCTCGGCCAGAGAAACGGTGTTCGTCACGAGTTTACCGGGCGAGAGCGTGTCCCGTTCCAGCATGCGAAGCAGTTCGTCGTAGCGGGACGGCGGCATCCCGCGCGACCCCAAAAACGTGATTTCGCGCATCGTCATCGCGTCCGTCGGGAGGGAGACCTCGCCGCGTTCCGCGTCCGTCGTCAACCCGAGTTGGACGTGTTGACCGCGCGGGCGGAGGCAGTCGATGGAATTCCGACACGTTTCGGCGATGCCGAGCGCGTCGATGGAGACGTCGGCCCCGCCGAGTCGCGCCTGAATCGTCGTCGGAACGTCGGTCTCGGCGTCGGCGAGCACCGTCTCGTCCGCGCCGAGGTCTCGCGCGCGGTCAAGTTTGTCGGCGTCCAAGTCCACCGCGAGGACGCGTGGGTCGCCTACCTCGTCGCCGGTATCGTCGTCATGGCGACCGGCTATTCGTACGTCAAACTCAACGAACTGGCTTCGGCGACCGAAGCGTCCGGCGGTGCGGTCGCTTTCATCGAGGTCTACCTTCACCGGCCGACGCTGGCCGGAATGGTCGGCTGGACGCTGCTGGTTGGCTACATCGGCACGATGGCGATGTACGCCTACGCGTTCGGCGCGTACTTCGGTGCCATCTTCGACATCACCCGATTGCCGTTCCTCGGGCTTCCGTCGCGTCCGGTCCTGTCCTTTCTCGTCATCGTGGGCTTCATCGGACTCAACCTCCTCGGCGTCCACGAGTCCGGGGTGGTCGAGGACCTCCTCGTCGCCCTCAAACTCCTCATCGTCCTGCTGTTCGTCCTCCTCGGCGTCTGGTACGGCTACGCTCACGGACAACTCGAATTCGGGGTGGAACAATCGCTTCGGAGTCCGGACGCTCCCGTCCTCGCCGCCGCGGTCGCGTTCGTCTCGTTCGAGGGCTGGCAGCTCCTCTTTTACGACCAAGAGAGCATCGAAAACCCGGTCGAAACCATCCGCAAAGCCGTCTACGTCTCCATTCCCGTTTCGGCGCTCGCCTACGTCTTCGTTGCTTTCGTGACGCTCAGCGTGGTCGAAGAGCGCGCCGTAGCCGAAAGCCCCGACCTCGCGCTCGCACTCGCCGCACAACAGTTCTCCGGCAAAATCGGCTACGTCTTGATCGGTATCGCGGCGGTGGCCTCGACCGCCAGCGCCATCAACGCGACCCTGTTCAGCACCGCGTTGTTCGCCAAAGGGATGAGTACGGACGACCTGCTCCCCGACCGCCTCGCCCCGACGCGGGAGACGGGCGTCCCGACGAAAACGCTGCTCGTCATCGGCGGACTGACGATTCTGCTGACGGTTTACGGAAGCCTCACCGCCATCACGGAGTTCGCGTCCCTGTCGTTCATCGTCGTCTTCGGCGCGATGAATGCCCTCGCCTACACGCAACGCGACGACCTCGTTTCCGCCATCCCGCTCGTCGGACTGGTGGGCACCGTGGTGTTCCTCCCGATATTCCTCTGGCACCTCTACGTCGAGGAGTTCAGCGTGTTCTGTCTCGTCCTCGCCATCGCCGTCACCCTCGTCTTCCTCGAAGGCGTATACTTCGAACGCGACGAGCTAGCGACCGGCGTCCGCTCCATCGAAAAGCGGTTCTGACTTCCCACCGAGCGCAAGCCGTCGCCCTTCGGACTTCGGTAACGCGTCGGTTCGCCCCTCCTGCCGATAAGAAAACTTATGCGACCCGTCCCACGTCTTCTGTCAAATGCCCTCCAGACGAGACGTGCTCGCCGCCGTCGGCACCGGTTCGGTCGGTCTCCTCGCCGGGTGTACCGGCGACGATTCGATTCGAGGTGACTGGCCCCGCGCTGGCTACGACATGCGAAACAGCGGCGACGCCCCGCGACATCGCGGGCCGAAGTCGAACCCCGTGATGAAGTGGTCGGCCCGCATTCCCGAGACCTACAACGTCTCCTCACCAGTCCTCGCGGACGATTCGGTGTACGTCGGGTACGGCAACGACGAGTATTCGGATGGTCCCACGAACGTCGGTATCCGCGTCCTCGATATCGATACCGGAGAGACGAAAGACGATTTCACGGTCGCAACCGGGAGGGGAACGCTCGATACAGTCAACGATGTGTACCGCGATTCCGTCGTTCACGCGAACGGAAACCTCTACCTCCAGTGTTTCGACGGCCTCCACAGTCTGACCATCGATGGGGAGGAACGCTGGCACGTCCCCATGCACGGCGGACCCACCAACGGCGGTTTGCGGTCGGCCCATCCGGTCGTTACCGATGGATTCGTCTACGCGCCGACGGCGAGCGTCACGGCCGATTCCGACGGCCCGAAGGCGACGGAGGCGCTGTACGCCATCGACGACTCGTCCGGGCAGGTCGTC
>NZ_MEIH01000034.1:0-26998 GCF_001723155.1 Haladaptatus sp. W1 | reverse complement strand
CCGGAGACGGGGGTCCGAATCGAGCTTCCGCCCGAACTGCCGATGATATATTCGGCGAGCACCCTCGCGTACTATCTCGGCGCGACCGTGGTTCCGGGCGACGAACCGAGGCTCGTGACGGACCGCAGCTTCGTTCACCCCCCGTTATCCACACCGAGTCCGCTCCCATTGAGTGCGACAGTCGTCGCTCCTCCGAGGAGGACGAGCGCCGCATAGAAGACCGAGAGGATCACTCCCGATGCAGCAAGATGGAACTTTGCGGTTTTGATGTCCCTCGTCGCATTGATGCGGATGATGTAGTTCTGTCCCGTGAAAATCGTCCCGAAGAACGCGATAAGCGACCCGACAAGGCCGATGAGGGTGTAGGCTCCTGCACCGAGTGGGGCGACGTTGCCCGTGCCCATCGTCGCAAACTCGGTATTGATTGCGGTCAACCCACCCTGTGTGACCGTCATATACACGAGCGCCGCGAGTACCGTTGCGACCATGACGGTTCCTTGGAGAAGGTCCGTCCAGGCGACGCTTACCATTCCACCGAGAACGGTATAGACGATGAATACGAACCCGATAACCCAAATCATGTATTTGTACGGCACCCCGGTGATGGTCGTCACGAGGAGGCTTGCTCCGACGAGTTGCATGATGAGATAGATCCATGCGTTAGCGAGCAGGGGAACTGCCGTGACTGGTCTCGCCCACTCTCGACCCGTAATATTAGCGACAATATCCGGGAAGGTGATTTCATCGAGTGCCCGGACCCGATGAACGACGAAATAGAGTCCGCTAATTCCGAGCATCAATCCCAGTACGATGCCGGTGAGAATCGAGTACCCACCGCCATAGACAGACCCAATAAATCCGATTACGCTTACTGCACTCACGAAGTTCGCGACGAAGGACCATGTCGCCAACCATGGCCCCAAGTCCTTCCCATACACCCAGAAGTCGCTCACGTCGGTTGTTTTGAAGTACCCCCAAACGCCGATTGCGAGGACTATCAGGAGGTAGAGGATAAACGTGCCAAGATAAAAATAATTCACCGCCATTACTGGCTAACCTCCGAGGTTTGTTTGTCTTGGTGGTCGATTTCCTCGAACGGTTTTCCGCCGAGAACATGGACGATCAGATAATGTATGGCACCGATACTTCCTACTATGATTGTTGCGATGAAAACAACAAACATGTCTACTGGTAATCCAAGGATTGCTAGTGATGGTATCACACACGTCATGTGATGACATGGGGACTTAAATCTACTGCCTAAATAATATTACTTTTTAAAATCACACGAATTCAGCTAACGATGTTGAATAGATACGGTTTAAATGTGGATATTATTCTTGTGGACTCCAGTATCGCGTCCCCCTTTGTTTATCCAATGATCGACTCCACCACCCGATCTGACATGTTTCCGACGATCTTCCGTCCGTTTTCGATTTCCTGCATGACGAACTTGGACGATGTCTCGTTGATACCTTCGATCGCTACCATCTCGTCGATGAGATCGTTCATCTGATCACGATCTTGAACCCGGCTAATGACGACGAAGTCCGTATCCCCCATTGTATAGTAGACTTGCTCAACACCGTCGATTGTCGCGAGTTGCTCGCCAATCGTTTCGGAGTAGCCTTGCTCGTGAGTAACCGACACATCGGTGATAGCCACCATCTCGAGATCGAAAGAGAGAGGGTTCAAATCCGCTGTAACCCCCTCGATAACACCACTGTCTTTCAATTTATTCAGCCGATAATGCACGGCTGATTTCGAAAGATCGAGTTCTCCGGCAAGTTCCTCTAGACTGACATCGAAATCTGTTTCAACTCGTTCCAAGAGGGCGAGGTCCATTTCATCTAATTTGACTGAACTTTCTTCCGTCTCACTCATGGGTGCTGCTTGACGAGGCGCGCTTAAAAAAATTCTCAACTTTTCCAGTTGCTTGGAAAATATCCTGCCTTCTGTATTCTCGGAAGAACGGTCTTGGACACCGTTCGTTGGTGCAGTGTTATTCTTCTGTAGTCTCGGAAACGCCGTCCATTGCGGCATCCGACGTTTCGAGGGCGGTGTCCAAGGCTGCGATGGCCGCATCTATTTCACGTTCCGTAATCGTGAGTGGTGGTGCGATGATGAGCGTATTAATCATGTTTGCGACATAGACGCCGTTTTCGTACGCCTCTTTTGCAACATCATCCACGATAGTCCCTCCTTTACTGATTTTATCCTCGCGTGTTCCAAACGGCACCCGCTCTTCCGAACTTCTCGTCAGTTCGATTCCATGGAAGAGCCCAACCCCGCGTGTGTCTCCAACACTCGGATGGTCAGCCGCTAGATCCGCAAGCTGCGTTTCGAGATATTCGCCTCGCTCTTTGGCACGGTTGATGAGGTCCTCCTGTTGGTACGTTTCGATGGCCGCAAGGCCAGCAGCAACCGCTACCGGGTGACCTGAATATGTGTGACCGTGACAGAGCATATTGTCCTCAAAGTGGTCGGCGATCGTCTCATTCACTATCGTTGCACCGAGGGGTTGATATGCCCCAGTCAAACCCTTAGCCATCGTCATGATATCTGGCTCGACATCGAACACGTCACACCCAAACCAATTGCCGGTTCGACCAAATCCAGACATTACTTCGTCACAAATCAGCAATGCACCGTGTTCGTGTGCGATTCTCTTGAGGCGAGGAAGGTACTCATCTGGTGGGACGAGGATGCCGTTCGAGCCGACGATTGGCTCGACGAGTATTGCGGCAACAGTCCCTCCCTCGAGTTCAAGCATCTCCTCGATATAATCGAGACTCTGCATCGGATCAAGTGACGATCCATACGCGTACGGGTCTGGTGCCTTGATTGTCCCTGGAATTCCCGGTTCGGAAGCGAGTCGGCGGGGATCACCGGTCACACTGATAGAACCGTACGTCGCACCGTGGTACGACCGATATCTCGAAATGATCTTCTGCTTGCCTGTGTAAAAGCGTGCGATTTTAATTGCGGCTTCCACGGCTTCCGTACCGCTTGTCGAAAAGAACGTTTTCGAAAGATTTCCAGGCGTAACTTCCGCAAGTTTCTTTCCGAGCTTTGCTCGCGCTTCCGTCGTATAGCTTGGTGCGACGTATGCAGATTCCTTGACTTGAGTGGCGACGGCATCTTCGATGCGCTCTGCAGAGTGACCGAGGTTAGAACACATCAATTGTCCAGAAAAGTCGATAAACTCGTTACCTGATGCATCGGAAAAGGTGTACCCGGATGCGGTTGTAACCTGTGTGGGTGAGACTTCACTTTGGAACGACCAGGTTCCAAAAACGTGTTTCTTGTCCATCTGTTCGATCTCGTTCAGGTCGGACCCAGCGACGCTCTCTTGACCAGACATTGTCACGTGATGTCTACTCACTTGGTGTTGATTAATCTTTGGCCAAATAGCAATATATTGGGACAAAATCCTGTATTCGGTCTTTATTCAGAATTCTGTTCTTGTATCTGGCTTTTATATTGGATTCCGTGAGAAAGGATTATAAGGTGTGGGACAAATGAAAACACGTTGCATGACACTCGGAACATCAATCGAGAACAGAGACGTACAGAACTATATTGGCGGGTCTTGGAATTCCCCGTCTGGTAGTGATGGTCAAGAGATCGTGAATCCAGCAACTGGTGACGCGATTTCTCACGTGACATTTAGTTCCCAGTCCGATATCGACGACGCAGTACAGCAGGGTCAGCAAGCGTTCGAGGAATGGCGCGAGACTCCCGTAGAAGAACGTATACAGCCACTGTTTCGTTTGAAACAACTTCTCGATGAGCATCAAGACGAGATGGCGAGACTTCTCGTTAAAGAGCACGGGAAGACGTTCAAGGAGGCCAAAGGCGAGCTTCGACGCGGCATCGAAAATGTCGAAGTCGCCTGTGGAATTCCATCGATGATGCAAGCCGGGCATCTTCCAAATGCTGCCCCGGACATCGATGAAACTGCAGTTCGCAAACCACTCGGAGTCTTCACTGCGATTACCCCATTCAACTTCCCGGGAATGATTCCCTTGTGGTTCCTCCCATATGCTGTTGCGACTGGCAACGCGTTCATTCTTAAACCGAGTGAACGAGACCCACTCACTGCCCAATACTTATTCGATCTCGTCGAAGAGGCGGGATTCCCGGACGGAATCCTTCAGTTGGTAAATGGTGGCCCAGATACCGTCAATACGCTCCTCGAACACGAAGGTATCGCTGGTGTTTCGTTCGTCGGGAGTACACCCGTCGCAAAGCATGTCTACGAGACGGCTGCAGCGAACGGGAAGCGGGTTCAAGCACAGGGAGGCGCGAAGAATCACATCGTTGTCGCCGAGTCCGCTGACCTCGACTTCGCGGCTGAGCAAACCGTCAGCTCGGCATTCGCGAATTCCGGCCAGCGATGTCTCGCTAATCCAGTCGCCGTCGTGGTCGATGAGATCTATGACAAATTTGCTGATCGCGTCACGGATATCGCCTCCGACCTTACCGTAACAAATGGCTTAGACGACGACGCGGAAATGGGACCGCTGATCACCTCCGAGCATCAAAGCCGTGTCGAGCAGTATATTCAGGAAGGAATCGATGACGGTGCTACCCTGCTCGTAGATGGTCGCACGCTCGAGACACCTGAGGCAGGAAACTTCCTCCGGCCGACGATATTCGGGGATGTCGATCCGAGTATGAGTATTGCTCAGGAAGAAATATTTGGTCCGGTGTTGGCGCTGGTCCGTGCTGAAGACTTCGCAGACGCGCTTTCTATCGTCAACGGAAGCCGTTTCGGCAATGCCGCGAGCTTGTTTACGGACCGTGGGAGCGATGCTCGCCAATTCCGTCATACGGTGGAAGCTGGCAATCTCGGTGTGAATACCGGCACTGCGGCTCCAATGGCGTTTTTCCATTTCGGTGGCTGGAAGGATTCTTTCTTCGGTGATCTTCACGCACAGGGCGAAGATATGATTCACTTCTATACCGACAAGGCAGTCTACATCGAACGCTGGCCAGACGCGTGAACCGCCTCGGGCTGCTCCGGCTGTAGATTTTCCTCGATTTTGCCCTTTTCCGCGGCTATAATTGACTATTTTCTATCCATACTGTGTGGGAAGATGCCCATAGAACAGTTCTTAGAAGCGGTTGAAAACGACCGTTACGTTAGCTATCGTCAGTTTAGATACAGGCGATGAAAATCACCGGACACACCATCGACAATGTACGTGAGGAAATCCCCGCTAGTGGTCTGACACTCCACTATATGGAATGGTCGATGAAGTCTTTGATTCTCAACGGTTGTGAAATCGGGAGGCCGGCTGCTGCGGAGTTCTTTCCGTACAAGTTCGAGGAGATAATTGCGTGCTGCTGTTTCTGGGTCAGCAATGGAACCCGACGGAGGAATAAGCATGTCCGTTTCAACCGTTTTTTCGTGCAGAGTCGGAAGTCGGTTGATGAATAACTCCTTACCATGGCACAGATCGATACCACAGTGAACGCGATCATCCAACTCGTTCAAAAGTGCTTCTGCATGTAGATCAAAGGAAAAGACTTGATAGGGGTAATAGATAGGGTGTTCCGCCGTCGTCTCCAGTATCTCCTCGTCTGTTCCGAAGAGAATCGACTCGGCTTCCGCCTCGGAAATTTCCCGATCGAAGACCTTGACCTGTTGTCTCTGTGGAGTGGTAGACATCACAGTCCCTCCTCTACGGTTGTTTCGGTGGCCACCGTTTTCTTCGCCTCTGTGTGATCATCTACCGAGAGATGGTCACTAATCGCTCGCGCTTCGGGAGCCAATGATCGAGCAGATTGTGAGACGGTTCCAGCCGGTGCTGATTGGGATGCACGAGCACGACGCACGAGAGAAACGACTTCTTCCTTTGGTGGTGCAGTGAAAAGCGTCACAACAACGAGTAACAGTATCGATGCAATGAGTCCCGCAAAGAAGGGATGAAGGGCCGTTTCAGCCTGGAGTTCACCTGCTGTCCAGATGACATTGGTCCCTGCACCGCCGAGCATACCCGCGAGTGCTCCTTTCCAATTTGCGCGGTCCCAATACACTCCAGCCACGTTTGGTGCGAGAAATGCAGTACCTAGACCGCCGAACGCGAAAATGACGAGGTCGAAGACGCCAGGGGGTTGTATCGCTGCAACGATGACACCGACGATACCGATGATGAGTACTAGAAGGCGTGACCAAAGGAACATTCTATCGTCAGAGACGTCTTTCGCGGCGAATCGCTGAACGATATCTCGGGAGAGTATCGATCCAGCCATAATGAGGATCGAATCTGCGGTACTCATCACCGCTGCCATGAGTGCCGATAAAATGATTGCAGCGACCGCTGTTGGCAGAAGAGACATCGCTAGCCGTGGGATCGCCATCTCTGGGTCATTGAGGTTCGGCAATAAGACGATCGCAACCAATCCCAGAAGGTACGGTTGATAGACAAAGAACGTATTGTAAAAGATATTCCAAACGCTTGCTCGCTTTGCCGTGTTTGGGTCATTCATACTCAGATGGCGAACAACAGCGTGTGGAAGCCCCATATACCCGATAGAGTAAATGAGGACCGCACCAGCAATCACACCATATTCGCCGAGGTGAGACAGGCCTTTCCCCCAAATCGAGAGATAAGTCGGGTCTTCTGCAGCAATTTTGTTAAACAATGCCGTGACTCCCCCAACTTCCAGTATACTAGCGATGAGAATAATATTGATACCGACTGCCATTACGATGGCTTGGAACGCGTCTGTCCAAGCGACGGCAAGATATCCCCCGACAAATGTATAGAGGACGATGATTCCAGCACCGATGAGAATCCCGTAGATGAACGGAAGACCACTAATGGCTTCGATGGCCTTCCCCGCCGCAATAAACTGGGCGAAAACATACACTGCAAGAAACACGATCGATATCGTTGCACCTGTGATACGGATACTGGGATGAGGGTATCGGTCTTCTAGCCATTCGATCGGCGTCAGTGAACCGAATGCTTCTGTAATCCGTCGAAGGTTCCGTCCGAGAACAGCGAGGTTGACCAATCCACCACCAAAATCACCTGCAGCATACCAGAGGGCCCAAAGACCTTGTTTGAAAGCGAGTGCAGGTCCCCCCATAAACATGAAGCCACTCATCGATGTTGCTTGGAGCGTCAACGCCGTTACTCCACTCCCAATAGACCTGCCGCCCAGAAGATAGTCACTGAGGTCGTTGAGCCGAGTACTTGCAATATACCCGAACCCAAGTAGCGATAAGAGATACACGACGAACGGGATAACGAGCGTCCACTGAATCATGTATATCTCTCCCCCTCCGAGCCGTCTAGTGGCGTTTCGTTCCCTGTCCGCTCATCGTTTTTGTTCATTCGGTGTAGGGATATTCCTGCGACGACCCACCAGAACGGAATCCATCCAAAAAGAAGTACTACCGTAGTCATATCCAGACCGAATATCGACATCAGCGCGACCTCCTTTGTGGATATTTTTCTCTTTTGAGTGCACTATTCTGTATATTATTCTGCCTTATTCGTTTTTGGGTGTACATTATCCTCAGCTTGGTAAGTGCAAGCATGTCAAATAAATCTTGGGGTGAAGATGTTATAATATATTTAATATTTAAATTAAGAACACGTATCTTTCTCTAGTCAGTCATTATGAAACGTACACAGTGACGAGAATGGAGTAGTAACAAACCATATCTGAGTATGATATTTTACCCCCTAATCTCGAAATCTGAGAGTGATAGTGGCAAAAAACAACGTGTTACCAGTGTCGTCTCTACAGGCTGAATAGGCCGAATGCCGCTGGCTTTGACCTCGAGACGTTTACTCGAAGACGGCGGTGATCGATTCGTCAAGGATGTCCAGCGCCTGCTCTAAATCGGCTTGATCAGCAATCAGCGGTGGCGCGATGATTATCTGGAAGCCCGGACGGCCCCCACCAAACATGACTCCCCACTCACGAGTCGCTTGAAGAATGTTCGTCACTGGATTCTCCTCGTCACTAACGCGTGGATCGTTGAATGGCTTGCCCGTTTTTGGGTCTGCAAATTCGACTGCCCATAAGAATCCGCGGCCACGAACATCGCTGACGACACGGTGATTTGCTTCTATTGCTTGCAATTTGGATCGAATCGTCGGTTCTAACTCAGCCACGTTTTCGATGACACCATCCGCATATTCATCGATTGCAGCACACCCAGCAGCACAGCCGACTGGATGGCCGCCAAAGGTTTGTCCGATATCGAACCCGTTCGTTTGAACGAACGACGCGACCTCTGGAGTCGTCATGACGCCAGCAAGCGGTGAATAGGCGCTTGTGATTCCTTTCGCAAAGGTAATCATGTCGGGGGAGACGTTCTCGGTTTGTATTCCAAACCACTCCCCACAGCGCCCAAAGCCGGTGATAACCTCATCAGCGATGAGAAGAATATCGTACTCATCGCAGAGGTCCCGAACGTGCTCGAAATAGCCTGGTGGTGCGGGGAATGCCCCACTCGTACCAGCAATCGGCTCCATTAGTATCGCCGCGATCGAATCGGGATTTTCGTTTCGAATCACGAATTCGAGGTGCTCACCAGCTTGACGGGCGAGCTCGGCCGGATCGTTTGTATCGAATGCTTTGGGAATGGGTGGGAGAAACTTTGCTGCACCGGAGGTCGCCGCATGCCGCTCGATCGTTGCTCTCGTCTCCGGATCTCCAGTCAAGGCACCAGCACCATATGTCCCACCGTGATAGGATCGCCATCGCGTGAGAACTGTGGGCGCATCGTGGTATTCGCGAGCGAATTGGACTGCAATCTCATTTGCTTCGCTCCCGGAGATCGAAAAGAAAGTATTTGACAACCCATCTGGTGCGATTTGGGCAAGTTGTGTTGCAAGCTCTTCACGAGCTGGTGTGCGCTTTGCGGACGAGACATACGGAATTGTGCGTGCCTGCTCATCCATCGCTTCGAGTACAGCTTCATTGCTATGACCCAGATTTGTGCAGTACAATTGTGAGCAGAAATCGAGGTATTCATTGCCGTTGTCGTCCCAGACAGTGATACCATCACCACCAGTTATATTCGCTGGAGTACTGTGTGGATCATACCAGTGATGAATCGACGATGCATTTCCTGTATTCGCCTCCTGGTGTGCCATACCACATCATTTTTGTCCAAGACTATGAACTCTTGGTTGGAAAATATTCGAAAATATCAAGAACAAGGATGCTCTGTTCAGAGGAGATCTGTGTAGACGTTTGAGGCCTACCCGTTGGAGGACAGCGAAGACGGTGCCGAACCCGACAACTGCAACTGTGACGGCCTCGGTGGCTTCCCGTACTGGCCGTGCGTACGAACGGGACGGACGGCGTCGAAGACATTGCACAGGAGGCTGCCGATACGAACATTCCAACAATTACATAGATTCGACACTGCATCCCGCACAGGGAAATCCTCGAATACGTGGACGAAGCAGATATCGGACTGGCCGTCGTCGAATCAAAGAATCGGTCCGGCGAATACGGGCGAATGCTCGGCAGCGTTGCCGGACGGATCGCTCATATGTCCGAACGGCCGGTGACGATCGTGAAGACGTCCGTCGAGGGAGAATGAGACGGGAGATAGGACAGAACCAACACTCTAGGGAATCGCTTGCTGACGGCAGAAAACGAGGCCAGAAGGGGTGTTGTCTAACCGGTACGAGAAGTACGCAACGAAGCCTGCAAATACGATCTGATCGGGTGAAGTCTACTGAAATTGAACTCGCTGCGGCAGGTCGAAACCATCCTTCGGCTACTACCGGCCCGGAACCAAGCGGTTATCACTGTCCCGACCATTGATATTTGCAAGAGGCGCGGTGATACTAGTATGAGTACAACTAACAACTCGACTCGCTCGAAAGCTATCGGTGCAGGTGTCGGGATCGGAGTCGGAATTGGTGCGGGATGGGGAATAGTGATGGCCCAAATTATGGGTGGCGAGACCTCGACGGGACTCACAATCGGTGCGGGTGCTGGGTTAGTGATTGCGCTCATTTCTGGGGCCGCGGTGTATCATACCGCAACAACCGACTGAACAAATTAACCAGGAATTGGGCAATACAGACAGTCTACTTATCGGCATCCCCACGAAACGCTTTCTGTTGCCCATCCCATAACTCGGGGTATGTCCACGACTGTCTCAAAACCCGATGCGGACGAGACTTGTGCATACTGTGAATCCCGGATTTTCGACCACGACCCAATCTGTGTACGCGACTGTGAAGACCAGTGTAACTCGCCCGTGTACTTCTGTAACTATGCTTGTCTATCGGCATACATAGACGAGAACGACCTCACGACAGGTGATGCATGTGAGTGGAATCCCGACGAAAGCGGCTGTTGCTAGTCGGCTGGATTGTTCGATTCGCATATTCCCTACTTAGCGGCTGTTTCAGTGGTGACAAAGTGTCCAACTACCGGGGTTTCAACAGAGTCATCAACACCTGATTCGATGAATTGGGTCTTCCGGGATTCGGCGCGTAGAGTGCGTACAAGATAGAAACCATTCCCGCTGCCGCAATCAGTCCAGCTACGAACCCTGCTTGGAAGAGAGTTACCTCTAAAAGCTCGAAGCGACGTGGCCACCCACGCTCCTCCGCGATCTCGCTCGTGATAACGAGTTCAAACGGTTCGATAACCGCAATCACATATGTTGGCTCACACGAAGTCAAGGAGAAAGCCTACGACTTCGGTCGTGCGGAGGATGTCAATTGCTAATCTCAATCTCGACTAGATCTGCACCAGCATCGACCTCCGCTTCGTTGTCCACGAAAAACTGGGTAACCGTCCCCGACTGTTCAGCCGTGATATCGTGGAAGTTCTTCATCACACCGACGAGGCCAATAACGTCTCCTGCTTCGACGGAATCTCCCTCCGTGGCGAAGATCGGTTCGTCCGGGTCCGGTCGCCGATAAAAGACGCCGGGCATCGGGGATTGAATCGTTATTTTTTCAGCCATGATTTGGTCTCCAGTGTATCATCAGTATCGCTACTCCGGATACGTTTGTATATGCTTCGTCCAGTGGAGTGTCGTGAACGAGTTCTATTCGATGGTTGTATCATTTGATAAGTGTGGATTGGATTGCGTCGAGTCGCTCGGTGTGGTCTCTTCGGGCAGCCAGTGCCTCATCGATGGTCACAGCCTCGAAGGAAAACGACTGATGGGTACGATGCTGCGCGAGACGGTTACGGTCGGGACTGATAACGGTCCCAATCGTCGCATACCCCCCACCGGTCACGGCATCTCGCATCAGAACGATTGGCTGTTCTGGGACTTGAATCGACCCGACTGGATAGCCCAGATCCACGACGTTTGAAGGGTCAGTTCCCGCGCCGAACGGCTGTTCCCGCTCGATGAAATCGAGGTCGATTCCCTCCACGCGATACCCAACACGATCTGCCTCCGGGGTCACAGTCCACTCAGTCTCCAAAAACTCCGCTTTGCTCTCGTCGGTGAGGCGATAGTCACACAGACCCATTACAACCCGGATTGGGTCCATATCACTGTATACCGGCCGGTGTTCCTCAGACACGCGTCTTTTGTCCGATACTGAATCGTTCCCCACATTCGCGATTGGGAGTGTATCACCGCCTTCGAGTGATCGTCCTTCGTGGCCACCAATTCCGATAAGCGTGTACGTTGACCGACTCTCCATCATGAGCGGCACATCGATCCCACCGGCAACGGCGAGATAACTCCGCGCACCCTCAGTGGAAAAGTTGAACGAGAGAACATCGCCAGCACTGATTTGATGTGATTCCCAGTTGTCGATTGGTTCATCATTTATCGTCGCGTCCATATCGGCACCGGCGATTCCGATGACGGTGTCCACTTCGAATTTGAGATCTGGTCCCTGGTACGTGATTTCCAGCGTGGCTTCGTTTTCGTCGTTACCGACGAGATAATTTGCGACCTTGTGGGAGAACAGATCCATCGCCCCGGATGGAGGCATCCCAATGTGATAGTGTCCGAATCGTCCGAGATCCTGAACCGTAGTCGAGATTCCGGGTTCCAACACTTCGATCATTCGTACAGCACCTCCACGAGTTGCTCGTTGTACGTCTCTGGATCTTCGAAAAACTCCTCCGGTGAGAACGTGACCGATTCATACCGATATTCGAACGTACCATCGTCGATTTTCGACCGAATACGGTCATATTCACCTCGGTCGATCTTTCTGAATTTCATTATATCTCCGGGCTGTGGGAACACCATCGACTCCGTGAAATCGGGGAGATTCTGCTCGACATCCAATACTTCGACAGGCGTCCGACCGAACAACTGATAGCCGCCAGCACCCTGCACTGGATAAATCGCCGTAAACGCACCGCCGTAACCAACGGCTCGGCTTGGGGTATCGGTTCTGGGTTGAACGTATTTTGGAACTTCGATCTGCTCATCACGAGGGACCATCTGGAACGTCCACGGAAGCCCCGGCACGAACCCAATCATGGTTACCATATGCGGAGCCCCGGCGTGCGCATCGATGAATGCCTCCGGACTTTCGAATCCGTTGATACGTGCTGAATACTCCAAGTCGGTCGCGTCCGGGTCTTGATGGTTATCACGGAAACGCATCAGCGTTTCATGTGTCCAAGGGTCGTCGTAGAGCACGGGAAAATCGATGATACGAGTCTCCCACTCGTATTCGGAGAGGTGTATCTCCCGGTCGAGGTCTTTCAGTTTGGCAATGAGCGTATCCGGTTCGATCAGCTCCGGATCGAAGTGAAGCAGGTAGGACGCGTTTGCCGGACAAACTTCGATAAGTCCGGACAGATCCATCTCTCGAATCTGTTGGGTAATCGCCATCGCCTTGAAATTGGCGTCGAAACTCATCTCCTGGTCTAACTCGACGAAAATGTGGTCGTCACCGCCGTATTCGTACCGTGGTGACGGTAACTCCGTTCGTTGGATTTGCGTTCCACCCATGTTATAAACAAACACACCTCATGCGATACCGTATAGTTATCGCCGATCAGCACGCCAACGGGAGTAACTTCGGAGAGAATCGTTGTTATCGAACAACACGATCGGGCGTGCTTCGGTATTATATGGCACGGAACCAATGCACACACGATGTTCGATCGTGTAATGGTCGCGAATCGTGGTGAGATCGCTGTCCGAGTCATCCAAGCTTGCAATGAACTCGATATCGAGTCGATAGCTGTCTATAGCGATGCGGACGAAGACGCACGCCACGTTCGCCTCGCGGATGAAGCGTACCACATTGGTCCCTCGGTCGCTCGCGAGAGTTATCTCAATCAAGACTCACTTCTTGACGCTGCTCGAAGAGCAAAGGTCGATGCTATCCACCCGGGATATGGATTCCTCGCCGAGAGCAAGTCGTTCGCTTCAGCAGTCGAAGAGAGCAATTTCGTCTGGGTTGGCCCTCCGAGTGAGGTTATGGAACAGTTCGGTGAAAAAACAAAGGCTCGGAAAATAATGCGACAGGCGGACGTCCCGATCGTCCCTGGCACTACAGAACCGGTCGGTGACATTCAGGAAATACGCCGATTTGCCCACGAACACGGGTATCCAATCGCGATCAAAGCCGATGGTGGGGGTGGCGGTAGGGGTCTCAAAGTTGTCCACGCTGAAGACGAAATCGAAGAGCAATTTACGAACGCCAAACGAGAGGGCGAGGCCTATTTCGACAACTCGAACGTGTACGTCGAGCGCTATCTCGAAAACCCCCGACATATCGAAGTCCAAATCCTGTGTGACGAACACGGTAACGTTCGTGACCTTGGCGAACGTGACTGCAGTATCCAGCGTCGACAGCAGAAACTCATCGAAGAGACGCCGAGTCCAGCATTGACCACCACAGAGCGAGAGAACATACGGCGCGCTGCGCGCACAGGGGCCGCTGAAGCAGACTATGTAAACGCCGGAACGGTGGAGTTTCTGTACGAGGATGGTGAGTTCTACTTCCTCGAAGTCAATGCGAGAATCCAGGTCGAACACCCAATCTCGGAGATGGTCACAGGACTCGACCTCGTTCAGTGGCAACTCAGAGTGGCCGCGGGGGAACCACTCACGTTCGACCAAGAAGATATCCACCCCCGCGGTCATGCAATGGAGTTCCGCATCAACGCGGAAAACCCGTCTAACGAGTTCGCGCCGATGCCAGGGACGGTTGACCGATATCGACAACCGCGTGGAATCGGAACCCGGGTCGACGACGGAATCGACGAAGGCGATACAATCAGTCCCTACTACGACTCTCTTATCGCCAAGTTCATCGTCGCAGCGGAAGATCGGCCACACCTCCTCCAACGAGCGAGACGAGTACTTCAGGAGGCTGAAATCGAAGGCGTTCCGTCTACCATTCCATTCCATTTAGCGATGCTTGATGACGATGCCTTCCACAACGGCGACTATTCTACGAAGTACATCGATGAGGAGTTCAGTATGCCCTCCGAGGACGCGGAGTGAGAAGACGAGAATTCTTCAAACACGGGACAAAACTGCCGAACTAATTCGATGGCCAACTCGATGTTCCCTTCTTAGGCGATTTCGTCTAGTGGCGCGAGTTGGATATCGTGTTCGTCCACTTGTTCGTGAATGGTTTCGAGGAGTTCAACGGCGTTCGGTCCATCACCGTGAATACAGATACTCTTTGCAGGAACGTCGATTTCCGTTCCGTCTTCGGCGGTCACCGTCCCATCGAGTGCGATATCGAGAAATCGTTCCGCGACTAGATTCGGGTCTTTCGGCTCCATCTGCTGTTCGACGATGAGACTTCGATCCGGACGGTACGTGAGATCGACGTACCCCTCAAACACAGCGCGAAGGTCGTCGTACTCCTGTGCGACCTCGTAAATATTCATATCCGTCGCGAGGTAAATGAGGTCCTCGTTCACGTCGAGAATCCCTTCCATTACCGCCCGAGCGTGCTCATCACTCTCCGAAAGCATCGAATACATCGCGCCGTGGGGTTTGACGTGTTGGACGGTCGTTCCGTGTCGCTCGGCAAACGCTTGCAACGCCCCCAACTGATAGGTGACGTAGTCACGGACTTCTTCGGGACTCGCGTCCATCGTTCGACGACCGAATCCCATCTTGTCCGGGAGACCAGGATGGACTCCGATTCCAACGTCGTGTTCGACAGCGAGGGTAACGGTTTCGTCCATCACGTGCGGATCGCCCGCGTGATATCCACCCGCAATATTGGCGGAGGTGATGTATGGCATCACTTCCGCATCCCGTCCCATCGTCCAGTTCCCGAAGCTCTCCCCCATATCGCAGTTGATGTCTATCGTTACCATACCGAATACGTTGCCAGAGAGGGAGAAATAACTTCGGTCACCTATGGAGAGCAGTCAGTATTCCTGTCGTCCGAACGCTTGCAGTGCGACATACATCGTAGCAAATACAGCGATCTGTTGCTGGTAACGTATTTCGTCTCTCTGTTCCTAGAATGGGTATGGCTAGCAGTCCACCAATCGACGAACTTCATTTTAGCGAGGCACCTGACGTCGATCGCATTCCAGGACCGCGATCTCAAGAACTCCTCGACAAACAGCGGAAGATCGATAGCGCTGCCGTCGCGTATCCAAAAAGCGTCCCAATAGCTATCGACTCGGCGAAAGGGGCAACGATTCGTGACGTGGACGGGAACACGTTTCTCGATTTCTTCGCTGGTATCGGTGTTCTCAACGTCGGTCACTCGAATCCGTACGTGCTCGAAGCCGTCCAGGACCAGACAGAGAAACTCGTTCACTCGATCGACTTTCCGACCGAAGCCCGCATCGAACTCATCGAAAAGTTGAACGAGATTGCGCCTGGTTCCCTCCCAGATGAGAATCGAGTGGTCTTTGGCGGACCGACCGGGAGCGACGCCATCGAGGCGACACTCAAGATAGCAAAATACAACACTGGAAATACGGGACTCATAGCCTTCCGCGGCGCCTATCATGGGGCGACTTCCGGCGCGCTCAGTCTCGGTGGAGGGCGAAAGTACAAACGGGCATATGAGCCGCTTCTTCCGGACGTCTATCATGTTCCGTATCCATATCCCTTCAGACAAGGACTTTCAGATGACGAGGCATGCGAGAGAGCGTTGTCCGACGTTCGAGAACTTGTCGAGGACCCCTACAGCGGTATTGCCGACCCCGCTGGCATCTGGGTCGAACCAATTCAAGGAGAAGGGGGCGTCGTAACGCCTCCAGAAGGATTCCTCCGCGGGTTGAAGCAGATAACGACGGACAATGATATCCCGCTCATAGTCGACGAAATCCAGACCGGTTTCGGACGAACTGGGCAGTGGTTTGCGACTGAATGGGAAGACGTGACGCCCGACATAATGCCGATGGCAAAGGCAATTGGCGGCATCGGCCTTCCTCTTTCCGCGACGATGTACCACGAAGATCTCGATACGTGGGATGCAGGAGGGCACGTCGGAACCTATCGTGGTCATGTCCCCGCAATGCGCGCAGGAGTTCGTGCAATCGAGTATATTCAAGACCACGATCTGCTTGCTCATGCACGTGAGATGGGAACGAATATTCGGGATCGGTTCCGAGAAATCGCGGATGAAACACCACAAATCGGAGAGATTCGAGGCGAAGGCCTCTTCATAGGCGTCGAGTTTGTCGATGAAGATGGGAACCCGAACAAGCCACTGGTGAAGGCAATTCAGCAATATTGCTACGAGCACGGTGTTTTAGTGTGGACCGCTGGTCGGAATGGAAACGTTCTCCGAATCATCCCACCGCTCGTCGTCACTGACAAACAGGTCGAGGTTGGTATGGATATCGTCATCGACGGGGTTGAAACTCACACATGAGTATCGCAGACTGCCACAGAAGGTGGCTCGACTGTTGTTAGATGGTAGACAGCCTCGAAGTCAGTGAGTCGGGATGGCAGAGATGTCTCGTCGATAGGGAAACCCTCTGATTTTTCGAGCGATTCCATGGCGTTCAACCTGTACTCCTCTAGACCGTGTGATTGTACTCCTCTCGATCGTGTAAAATTGTACGTGCCGCGTTACTCTTCTGATTCGAGTGCTGGTGTCGTATCCGGAACGACGCGCGGGTCTGCAGTCTGCTCGTAGGCGTACGCCAGTTTCAACAACGTCGCTTCGTCATACGGTTTGCCGATGAGTTCGACGCCAACAGGAAGTCCCTCGTCAGTTACTCCTGCGGGTACCGACATCGCACAGCAACCAGCCTGTGACGCGATGACCGTATTCGTTGGGAACGTGAGCGTATCGAGTGCACCGGATCGCACTTCGTCCGCTTTTGGCGGGACTACCTGCACGTCCGGACAAAGGACCGCGTCGAGTTGATGTTCGGCGAACGTATTGAGGAGGATTCGTTGGAAAGTATCCTGAAGGACGATTTTTCGCCAGTAGTCAGGATCGTCTTCCGGGTCAGCAGGACCCTCCGCGATGCCTTCGAGTAGATCTAGGAGTTCGTGATAGAGTTCCTGTTCGTAGATTTCCTCAACCGAGTCGACCGGCGCATCCACTTGATTCGTCAGGAAATCGTTGATATCTCGCTTCGATTGGACGAGATACAAGGAAGTTTCTTCGACGTAGTAGTCAATATCACCGATTTGAACTGGGTCGACGATATCCGCACCAGCATCACTCATGAGTTCGATTGTCTCCTCGACGAGTCGGTTGACCGGCTCCGCATCTGGATCGGAGTCGTCACCAAATTTGTCGCGGAGAATACCGATTCGAGCACCGTCGAGACCATCCTCCGACAGTTGATCGACGTATGTCCCATCCACATGAGTCAGTTCGTTCGTGACTGTGTATGGGTCGGCCGAATCGTATCCAGCGAGTACATCGAGTAGCAGTGCGGCATCTTTTACCGTTCTAGTCATCGGCCCAGCCGTATCCTGTGAGATGACGAGCGGTGACATGCCCATTCTACTAATGAGCCCTGGCGTGACACGGAGGCCAAAGAGGTTTGTGAACGACGCTGGCAATCGGATCGAACCCCCCGTGTCTTCGCCGATACCTACTGAAGCGAAATTGGCAGCTACCGCAGCACCAGTCCCACTGCTCGAGCCGCCCGGATCACGGTCGAGTGCATACGGGTTTTTCGTTCGTCCAAGGACAGACGAGAATGCGAACCAGGAAGTTGCCCAATCGGGGAGATTCGTCTTTGCAAGGACGATTGCGCCGGCGTCGTTGAGCCGCTCGACAATTGTTGCGCTTTGCTCTGGAACATAGTCTTCGAACGCAATAGAACCGAACGTTGTGGTGATTCCTTTTGTCTTGATTTGGTCCTTCACAACCACCGGGATACCGTGAAGTGACCCGACGAGGTTGCCCGATTCTTCTACTGCCTGATCGAGTTCCTCGGCTCTTTCTCGGACAGCCGGATTGATAGTGATGATAGATTGTATCTCCGGACCAGTTTGGTCGTACGCTTCGATGCGTTCGAGATAGCTATCGACGAGTTCGCGACTGTCCAAATCTCCCTCTTCGTATGCGTGGTGGATTTGGTCGATAGTCGTTTCTAATAGTTCGAATGATGGTGATGACATCGGTACGCCCCCTATGGAGGTATCATCTCGGTATGTATAATGCTACCGTGGATTCTGATCTGAGCTACTCAGAACAGCAGTTCCATGAACTCATCATCAAGTGTGTCGTTTACAATGTGGAGCGGAGCCTCGCTGCTTCCCAGGATAAGTGTGAACGTCTGTGATTCTTAGAAGAACGGATTGCTGAATCCACGGAGTATCGATTATCTTTAATGCAGGCGCTAAAACCCCGTCCTTGAGGGCGGGGATACAGCGCCGTCTTCATGACCAGCCGTGGAAAATCCCCAAGCCCACCATGACTGCCCCGATGACGAAATAGATCCCTTCAGTTGCCGTCCATGATGGTTGGTTGAGGATCAGAACCTCAACGATAATCCAGCTCATGAGAAGACCACCAGCGACTACTGAGAGCAGCGCTCCAGCTGGCGGATTCGTTGCCATTGTATAGGTGGCAATGGCTGCACTGCACCAACCAAGACTGCCAACAGTAGACCGGGGAGGAGGAAGGTGTCGAACGGGGTTCCGTCGAGCCATTCCCGTGGGAGCGGATCGATTCCAGTTGTCATCGCAATCCCTCCTCCGATAGCCGTCAACGCAACGAACCCACCAAGGAGGAGGAGTAACCATTGGACAATTGTCGGCACATTGAGTCACCGTCAGAGTCTACGGTAAAAGCGAATATAAGCCAACCCGAGATTCTCTCCATCTTTAAACAGCGAGGGAATCCCGTCCTTTAGGCCGGGCAGGAATCGCGTAAACTCCACTACACAACCGTCTCAACCAGCTGGCCAACTTTCATACAGTTATACTAGTTGGTGCTGTATATGGGATCGGGATTCGACGTATCGTCGTTGCGAAATTAGCCGTTCCAGACGAGCGGCGCGATGACCTCCGTGAAACCACCGAGCGCGTTCCGCCTAGATTCGCCGGGATACACACAAATCCACACACTGCGGTACATTCGTGATACCACACTCGAACTGACGCCATCCGGAACGGAGTTAGCTGCAGGTAACTTCGCTGAATGTCGACCCTCAACAGAGGACACGAATTAAGTGCTGCGTATAGAGGATGGAATCAGCACGGACGGGGACATCGCCTCTCCTTGCCCGGTATGCCTGAACTGGCGGGTCGATATGTCGCGGATACGGCCACGTGACAGCACAATATTGAGTTCTAGTACATCACCTGACATAACTCAGAACTAGTCGTCGTGGTCGCGTATCAACTCCAGCAGCGGCCGGATGTCCTCGAACCGGGCGCCTTTCTCCACCTGGTTGCTGTCACGATTCCACTCGATCAACCCCCTTTCGTCGAGCTTCGGTAAGTGGGTGTGAACCATCTGGATCTTGAGGTGGTTTGCATTCTCGTCCTCGATGGTGACGTCGGCAGAAACTCGTGTACTGTCGTCCTGGGCATTATGATCGATCAGGGCAAAAAGGAGTCGACGTCGGTATCTGTTTGCGAGCACGTCGAAGACATCGTCCAGTGAGAGTTCAGACGAGAAGCGTTCAGCGTTCATCATTCCTCCGTTTTGGTAAACCATGGACGCCTGTTGAAGCCACGGAAGGGAAAGTGTGTGTTCGAACTTATTCGGTGGCGTCGTCGCTCGATGGGTATTATCTAGAAGACAACCGAGTGACGCTGGTCACCGAGAGTTTTGGAATGACGTTTCCAAACCGATTTACAGTCGGGAGTGAACTGCCTCGGGGTCAAGTCCCGAGGCACTCGCCTTGTTCATCTGTAGATGGTTAGGCCGAGTCGAATACCAGCTCACAGAGCCGCCGCTCGCCCTCTCGGAGATGGTGGGAGAACGTCGACTGCGTGATGTCCAGCGCTTCCGAGAGGTCATTGCCGGTTTGGACACGCGGAGACTCGAAGTACCCACTCCGGTACGCTATTTCGAGGATTTCGCGTTGCCGGGCCGTGAGCTGCTCCGAGAGGGCCGCTCGCATATCCTCACGAGTCCTGATTGGGCGGTCGCGCGAGTGCCGAGCCACGAGGTCAGCACTCGGATATTCGGTCCGTATCGACTCGACGAACTCCCGAACGGTCGTGCCAACAGGCTGGTCGATGACGGCGGTGGTCGTCTCGGCGGTGACGGTGAGCGAGCGGACGAGGCCGCCGTTCTCGATGACGTATGATGCGAGTGTTGATCCGGTGACCGTCGCCTCGAAGACGCTCTCGGTCTCTGTCTCACGGAGTAGCGTTATCTCGTCGATGCCGGGCAGACGCCGAGCCACGTCAAGCACAGTCTCGGCAGCCACGTCCCGCGTCGCGAAGAACAGGCGGGCCACGCGGTCGCTCTGGGGCACAAGCCCGTCGAACTCGACTTCGCAGTCGGCCTCCCGGGCGAGTACGGTGAGGACACTGCTCTCGTCCCGAATTTCGAGCGTGAGTTCGGTGACGCTGTTGGTCAAAAGCGTCCGCTTGGTTTCGACGGCGTCAATAGCGTGGGCGATCGTCTCCCCTAGCTCCTTGAGCACGGCGTGGTCGCGCTCGTCGGACTGAGGACTAGAGGTGTACACCGCCAACACGCCGTATCTCGACCTGTTGTACCGGAGCGGGATAGCAATACACGACCGCGCCCCGCGATCGAGCGTGGCCTCCCGCCACGGGGCGGTGCGTGGGTCGATAGCGACGTCCGCGACGACCTGTACGTCGGTCGTTCGTATGGCGGCGGCGATAGGATCCTCATCGAGACCGGTTCTCTCTGTCGAAATCGAAAGCGTGTCGAGGTAGCCGTCGTCGACGCCGGCCCACTCCCGGGGTGTGACGGTGTCTGTGCCCGGGTCACGCGTACCAATCCACGCGAACTCGTAGAGGGCAGAGTCAGCGAGTTGCTCCACGACGGCCTGTTCGATGGTTTCGCGGCTGTCGGCGTCCACCAGGTGCTGGTGGACACCCCGGATGAGCGCGTTCAACCTGTCGAGACGTTTAAGTTCCTCGTTGCGCTCGCTCAACTGCTGTTCGCCTTGGACCCGGTCCCACGCTGTTTCGACGGTCGCGGCAGTCGTCTCGGCGAGCTCGACCGTGTGCTCGTCGAAGGTGTCGGCCTGCGTCGAGCCGAACGACACAACGCCGTGTCGGCCCAGCGGAACGAATGCGCAGCTTCGCAACGGCGACGACTCGCCCATCTGGCTGTCGATGTCGTTCTCCACGTGGACGTCGGTGTCGATGAACGTCTGCCAGACCCAGTCGGAGACGTCGGACGGGAGACCGAACGCGTCGACGTCTCCGTCCTGGGCCGCGTGGGCAACGTGTTCTTCGAGGTCCCCACTCCGATCGTCGTACCGCCAGAGTGCGGCGTACTCGACGTCGAGTATCGCGAGCGCGAGCGACGCAACGCGGTCAGCGATGGTCTCCGTATTGGTGTCGATTAGCTCCCGCGACGCGTCGTTGAGCCGTTCGAGCGCTACCTCGCTCTTCTTGCGATCGGTTATTTCGATGACAAACTCCACCTTCTCGCTGTCGTTCAGCGCTCGCGATTCGAACAGCCCCCACCAGCATGAACCGTCGCTGTGGTAATACTGCTTCTCGTAGGGAACGCCACTACCGGTCTCCTCGACTTGCTCGATGTGGCGCTTCGAATCCTGGTAGAACTCCTCGGGAGTGAGGTCGCGCCACGACGTACCCAGTGCCTCTTCGTACTCCATGCCGGCCATTTCCAGGAAGGCGGTGTTTGCGTCCCTGATGGTAAAGTCGCTCCCCCAGACGATGACACCGACCATCCCGGAGTCGAACACGGGGTGAGAGCGAACCCGTTCTCGCGGCCCATTCGAGTTCCTGGGACCCTCCGTTTCATTGCCGACGGGTCGCCACCACACACGTCCGCGCGCGCCGACCTTCTTCGTCTTGAGTGGCCCGTCTGCGACGAGCGTCTCTAGTTTGTTGTAGACCGTCCGGTCTGTACAGTCGAACTCAGCGGCAACTTCCGGAGTCGTCAATGGCGTACCGGGAGGCCCAAGCGTGTCGACCACCTCCAGCACTCTGCCCGGTGAGAGGGTGGAAGAACTCATACACCCAGAAGGTCCCACGGAGACAAAAGAATTCTGTGAATGGAAATCATGTTCGAACGTCACGATGCACGTGCTGAGAGATCATTGTCCACCGAGATCCTACAGCGAGGACGTTCAGCCTCCAGCTCTTGATGGGGAACACAATATTGAGCGATCCACATGTCTATTCAACTGCCAGTATACACCACTTTGTCAGTACCACCCGAACACGACGCCGTGCAAGACACACGTCCTCTATTTAACAGGACTGCGGAAGCCTATAGGATCAGAATCATATTCGTCCAGTTCCTTACTTGCCAACATCACTCGTTTCCGCGACCGCTTCGAATCATCAACCACCACGTACGAGGTACTCTGGCCAGGCGCACGCTCCAACCCCAAATCAGCTACCAGCTCCAACACTGCCACACTCCGCGTCGATTGCATGTAATCCTCCCGCTTTTTCGAACCCCCAATTCGTGATCACCAACTCGCGTGGATCAACCGCCCTACGCTCAAGGCGATCAATCCACGGTCGCAATTCCTCACAAACTGCTTCCGGATTGTGATACGCATCGACCGCTCGAATCAACGCTTTCTGCGCATCGTCGATAGACGACGGCGTACTTCGCTATCGACACTCGATGCCCCGATACGTCTACTCGTCTTCACCAGCGACCTTCCCGAAGTACTTCATCAACATTTTTGCATGGTACAGATCTCTATCCCTCGTCTCTTCCATCCTATCCAAATATTTGTGAGTGCCAAAAATATATTGCGATACGGGCCCATAGCAGTATCAATGACCGAGTTCGATGCCACCCCCGACGCAGACGCCACCAACAACATCCGACAGCGATGGCGTGAAAACACTGACACATTCGGGCGGGTCTACGATACGGTCCTTGGAATTACGACACCGACCCCCTATGCTGACATCGCAGAGACCGCAGAGTGTTCACCGAACGCCGCCAAAAAACACCTCGAACGACTTGTCGAGATGGGAATCGCCCGTACTGACGGCGAGAGTCGCCCGGCTCGATATGAGCGCAACGAGGGCTATCTCGAATGGCAAGAAGCCAGTCGCATCGCGACTGACCTCACGGTCGACGACATCATCGAGCGAGTCCAGCGACTGGAAGCCCACCGTGAGGAGTTCGCAGACAGATTCGAAACTACAGATCCATCCTCGGTCGAGGTCTTTGCACAGGACGACCACGATGCGATCCACGAACGAATGGAGGCAGTGAGTGAATGGCATGCTCTTGAGCGCGATATTCGCCTCTACGAACTCGCACGGCAACTAGCGCAAAATGACGGCCATCTCGTCCCGGCATGAGTCCACCGCCAACTGATGACGGCGTTAATACGACAGGGCCGCCAGATCGGCAAACCCTCCGTCTCCTGGAACAGATTCTCGCCGACGAACCGACCGTTGCCGCGACGGAGTTCGCGCCGGACAGCTACGAACCTAGATTACTTCGTACACTACTCGATACCGGTCGCTATCCATCAACGGTCGACGCTGCTCGGCTGGAAATCCGATGGTTTTCTACCGGCGACTTCTCGATCCACTACATCGAAACACACGATGATGACCACTGGGAATGTCGGTGGAATCGCCACCCCAACTCACATACCGACCGCCTCCACTTTCACCAGCCGCTAGATGGAAACGACGTTGAGGATATTTCGCTCGAATCAGTGCATCCGTTAGATGTGCTCTCGACGGTACTTGCTGCCATCGAACAGCGCATCGCTCAGCAGTGGGAAGCGCAGTCACAAGGGTGACCACCGAGCAAAAAGCCACCCGAATTGATGAATTCGAAACGTCTGCAACCGCAAAGAGATGGGCGAATGTGTGCCCGTCGTGAGCTACGAGACGTCTAGAATGTTGTCAGTTGACGACGCCATGGGCGTTGGTAGCCAGCACATCGAGATCACGTTCGCCCATCCCGATTTGGCAGGGAGAATGCGGACACACGAAGCTAATACGGGACGAAACTAACCACGAAAGAGCAGATTATATCGTTGTAATCATGGGAGTTCGAAGAACCCCGCTCGGGCGGTACCACAACACGAGATTCACACTGCATTGGCGGTGACACTTGGTGGTAGTAGAGCGCTGATTACGGTGGTGTGTCTATTTCTGCGAAGCGGAGGGAGGTCGCTCTCGTGAACTCCCTTTATTACAAAGTTCTAATCGACTACCTCACCAGTGATAGCCGAGGACGACATTGTTGAGAACTTGTTGAAGTGTTCCAAACTGACGAGACAGCGGTTGAACGTCACCCACCAGTAGTTTGTTAGAAATTGTATGACAGATATAGAGGAAAATTCAACACGACCGTCGATGGAAGGTGGAAGATGGAAGACGAGTCGACGTTCGATATCACGACGATTTAGTCGCCAGAAACGCCAAGACGATCTATGCGCTCGGATCACTCAACCGGTTGGGCTTCGGGGAACTGATAACTCCCGTTGATGATTGGCTTGCGGGGTTGGTAGAGCCGGACGATATAGTGCCACCCCTCTGGCGTGTAGATGAAGTTCGGCTGGTCGGGATCACCACCGAAATGAATCGTGACACTCCCATCAGCGTCCCGCTTTGCGGTCACATTGTTGACCGAATACGCGTCGTACTTGTTCTCCTCGAGGTAGAGGTCACGGTTGTAGACGGTAACTGACCAGAACGCGTCGACGGGAACATTTTCGTCGACGGTGAGTTCGTATGGCGTCTGACCGTCATTCTGGGTAGGAATTCGTTGGAGAAAGAGCGCTTCCGACGGCTGCGGGACGCCGGTCCACCCCGACGGACTGGCAACGAAAAATTTCACGGGGTCAACCTGGCCGACGTCACCATACGCGTCCGAGAAGTTCTCGAGCGTGGTAAAGACTGTCGTGAGCGCGTCGTCGAGTTGTTTGAATGATTGTGGATCCCAGTTGGGAATTTCGAACGACCCTTCCGATGCCTGTTCCACGTCGATTTCGTCCTGGAGTTTTTGGACTTGCTTCACATCGTCCGAGTCGTTAGGGTCAACAAATATGCGGATCGCGACGCCAGCATACCGCGTCTCCACCATATCTTGTGTTATCGTGTACGTGCCAGGCTCGGTGACACTCAGCTTCACATATTGGCACTCATTCTGGACATTCATTGACATGTATCGGTCACCGCTGTCGGGGAGCGTGACGGTGACTGGCTCGGTCAGATCAAAGACTCCATATGAGTAGATTGTATCACGGTTTGTCTCGACGTCCAACTGATCCTTGACAGGAGCGATATTTCGGACATTATAGAGCTGTCCAAACCCACCCCTGTCGGCGGCTGACTGAAACGACGCATGACAGTTGGCGCGTGGGTAGTTCGCCCACGTTACTGGGACCGTATCGGTATCCGTCGACTCTTGTTCCCGGCGCTGTTGACCGGTCGAGACCGCGGAAATCTGGTGGGCGCTGGTGCTGCCCACGCCCATCGCGAGCAAGCTGGCAAGCCCTGCTCCTTGGAGCGCGGTGCGGCGGGTCGCTCGCATCGTTTGTGATTCGGAGTCAGCCGTCGTGTCGTGTGTCTCGTTACTCATTGTTGATGTCTCTCTTTTCTCTCGCATGGTGCCCACAGCACTACCCCCGCCCAACTCGCATCCTCGTACGACAATTCCCTATAAATAGGTGATGGTAGTAAAACATAAATTTCAGATATGATTGTGATGGGAACAGTTAACCGACCTGTTCAGGCGTCGATTAAGAGATATTTCACTCAATTCAGTAATAATGGAACGTACTGCCGAACGGCTGTCGAGAGTATAGTCAGTCTGTGACTTCTAGTAGCTTCTAAGGATCTCGACGGAGCCGGGATTTCGAATTTCAAGCGATGTGCCCTACTATCCCGGTCCAAAGGCTGCGATATCGCACCACAGTCGCCAATGCGTCGGCGGGGTTCGGGTCGCTGTCGCCAGATGCGTGTACTGGTGGTCCGGAATGCTCGACAGTGCCGCCGTAACGGCCTCGCTGTGCACGCGAGCGTAGCCGATACAGACCAAATCCGTGTTGAACATGAAATTGCCGATGTAGACGTACGGGTGCATGTGACCGTCATCTGTTGTGTCCACCTGTGGATCAGAGACGACGGTCACGATTTGATGATCCACTTGGGACTTCGTATAGCGAACTGCCTTCGTGTGGATTGGACCGCTCTCAGGAACACTCACGCGATCAAGTCGACGATTCGGTTCTTCCCGTCGTATTTGATCTCGAGCGTCGTCGGATCGACGACTTTAGTCACACGCGCTTGGAAGCGCTCGCTATCCTCTGGAGTATCAATATTCGCGGTCGTTGGTTGCCGTAGATACGTCGTCTGCGTCCATGCCTCCGACTGGGTTCTGTGGTGGTCATTGTTGCAGTAGTCGGTTCTGCTGTGGTCGTGCTACCGATCGAGGTCGTCTGTGTTTCCATTCCGTCGTTGTTGTTGTGGCGTCGTTACTACCAC
>NZ_MEIH01000033.1:0-13265 GCF_001723155.1 Haladaptatus sp. W1 | reverse complement strand
CTGGATAGAGGACAACCTCCCGAAGGACTACGAGGGGCGGGAACTCGCCGACGCCTACGGCTACATGGCGAACGCGGACCGCTGGCTCGGACGGGTGCGCGCCACGCAGAACTACAAGTACTGGCGCTACGTGGGCGACAACATGACCGCGGGTGTGGCCGCCGCCCGGCAAGGAAAGAAGGGCGGCTGGACGCGCTACGGCCCGCCGAGCTACTGGCGCAAACTCGGCAGTTCGCGGGGTAAGCGCGACACCCGCGACTACATCGCCCGGAAGATTGCCGAGGAGAGCGGCATCAGCATGAGCACGGCTCGACGCGAGGTCATCCCGTTCCTCTCGGCGATGACCCACCACTGCAAGAACCGCGAACTGACCGTGGCGATGGCGGCGCAGTACGATTTGGAGGAGAAACACGTCGCGTTCGTTACGGGAAGCGGAAAGACCACGAACAAGGTTCAGAGCATCGTCGAGGACGCGGAAGAGTCGAAAGCGGAGGCGGCCGTCGAACACTCCGGCGGCGCGTTCGAGGGGTTCGCGTCGGAATCGGACGAGGACGAACCGACCGACGACGCCGAAGCGGACGAAACGGACGACTCGGCGGACGAATCCACCGAGGCGGGAGCGGCGGACACGGAAGCGACGGACACGGAACCCGACGAGACGAAAGCCGACGACGGGCAGGCCAGTTTCGGCGACTTCACGTGAGCCGAGGGACACCCCGTCACGGGCGAAACGAATGATTGGCTCCGTGACAAGGGGGACGTATGGAGCGGAGAGTCCTTCGGTGGGTGGTGGTACTCGCGCTCGTCTTCGGGACGGTCGGGGGACAACCGCCGCTGCCGTCGCGGACGGGACGAACAGGGTGGCCGGGACGAATAGGGTGGACGGAGTGGCCGGGACGAACGCCCCGTCGCTGGCGATGCAAGAGGAAGTCCAGGAAGAAGAAGAGGGCGAGAACGAGGCGGAGAGAGAGAACGGCGGCGCGGGGGCCGGAATCGTCCCCGAATGGTGGGGGTTCGGCGGTGAGGCCGCGGAAGCGGCCTCCGTGGGATTGGCCGAACTCGGGGTGACCGTCCTCCTCATCGGCGTCCTCGGCTACTCGGTAGGTAAACGAACCGGCATCGTTCCGCCGAAGTACCGACTTCGGTCGCTCAAACTGCACGAGGGGACGATGCTCGTCGGGGGCGCGCTCACGGTCCCGCACTTTCTGCTGGCGGAGGAGGAAGGCGGCGTCGGGTCGCTCGTCGTGCTGTTTCTCGCCGTCGAAGTTGCGAGCGGGTTCTACGGCCGCCATCTGCACAGACACGTCGTTCGAATGGGACGCGGCGAAGCCACGCCCGCCGTCGTCGGGTCGGTGTTCGACGTGACGAACCGCGTCCTATTCCGCCGCTGGCGGACGATACACGTCTGGCTGACGGTCGTGACGGCGCTGGTCATCGCCCTTCACGTCCTGACGGCGGTCGGCGACTGACCGCGAACGCTCGGAACTACCCCTTCGACTCCCGCTCGTCGCGGAGCAATCCGTACCGAACCACGTCACACCACTCCCCATCGACGTAGGCCGCGCGTCTGGAGACGCCTTCTTCGACGAAGCCGACGCGATTCAGCACCCGCTTCGAAGCCTCGTTCGTCTCGAACGCGGACGCGGTGAGTCGATGGAGTCCGAGTTCGGCGAACGCGTACTCGACCATGCGCTCGGCGGCGGCCGTGGCGTAGCCGTTTCGCCACTCGTCGGGTGCAATCCAGTAGCCGAGTTCGGCGTCCCGCGTGACGTGCACCCACGGGTGTTCGCGGATGAGACGGACGTATCCGACCGGTTCGCCGTCGGCACAGACGAGCAACCCGATGGAGTCGTCGTTCTCCCCGACCGTTCCGCCGAGCCGTCGCTCGGCCCACTCCTCGTCGGCGGGTCGATAGGCGTGTCGCGTCGCCCGGACGTGCGGTTCGTTGCCGTTCTCGCGGAGGAATGGAACGTCTTCTTCGTCGGCCGGGCGGAGCGTTACGGGATCGTTTTCGAGGAACACGGGACCGGGCATCGCGGTAGCGTTGGATTCCGAGAGATATCAAACTACCCGAATGGAAAAGCTTGGAACAACGCGACTCAGTACGGGAAGATGCGGAAGCCCTGCGGGAGGACGAACCCGAGAAGGAAGAACAACGCCGCCGCGATGGTCGCGCAGATGACGGCGTAAGGTATCTGCGTCCTGACGTGGACGAGGTGGTCGCTCCCGCTGGTCGAGGACGCCAGAACCGTCGTATCGCTGATGGGCGAACTGTGGTCGCCGAAGATGCCGCCGCTGAACACCGCGCCCATGACGAGCGGGAGGTTCGCACCGGTGGTGAACGCGATGGGCATGGCGATGGGGAACATGATGCCGTAGGTGGACCACGAACTGCCGTCGGAAAAGCTCACCATGCTGGTGATGAGGAACAGCGAGACGGGCACGAACTCCGGCGGCACGCCGGAGAAGTTGTTCGTGACGAACGAGGAGATGTCGAGGATGGTCACGGCGTTCTGGATGGAACTGGCGAACATGAGGATGACCGCGGCGAGCAGGATGCCCTTGAACCCGCGCGTCATCGCCTCCGTCGCGTCCTTGTTGCTCGGGATGTCGCCCTTCGCACGGTAGAGGACGAACGCGACGACCAGCGCCGAGAAGGACGCGAGGCCGAGGCGAACTCCGCCGATGTTGAACGCCCACTTCCCGCCGTCCGGGAGCATGAGCCGATAGCCGCCGACGGAGAAGAGAGTGGTCGTCGACGGCGCGGTGAGGACGGGACTGCTCCGCCAGAACATCGCGCCGAGGCCGACGAGAATCATCGTGGCGATGGGGATGGCGAAGTTGCGCCAGTCGGGCGTGGCCGTCTCGGCCATCTCGTACTCGTCCATCTCGCGGGATATCATCGGGTCGTGGTCGTCGCCGACGACGCCGCCGCCGTTGCGCGCCCGCGACTCCTCGCGGTCCATGCCCATGATGTTGGGGACGACCTGCCACGCGACCAGCGCGGCGACGATGAGCGCGACCCACGAGTAGAAGCCGAAGAAGATGCTGTTGAAAAAGAGCGGCCATATCTGGTTGGTCACCGCGTGGGCCGACTCACCCTGCCCGGCGACGTACTGACTCATGTCGGCGGGGAGTTTGTCCTGCTGTTGGGCCTGCACGAGCGCCTTCCCGATGAAGCCGATGAGCGCCGCGCCCCACGTCGAGTAGAACGCGAGTCGGGCGGCGGGGCTTCCGGCGGAATCGACGTAGTAGGCGAGTTTCGCCCGCGAGACGTCGTACTTGTCCGTCAGCGGGCGCATCATCGACCCGACCACCAAGCAGTTGAAGTAGTCGTCGATGTGGATGATGATGCCCGCGAGGAACGCCGCCTTCTCGGCGTCCGCCGCGGAGTCGGTTCGTGCCGTGAGCGCTTCGAGGACGCCTCGGAGCGCCCCGGACCGAATCATCAGTCCTATCATCCCGCCGATGGCGAAGATGGCGAGCAGGACGTTCTCGACGTACCACGAGTCGGAAAAGAGCGGCGCGGTGGCGATTATCGTCGGGACGTGTTTCAGCCCGAAGACCCCGCCGAGGACCGTCCCCACGGGGCTTCCGATCATACTCCCCGGAACGCCGGCGGAGGCGGGCTTTATCGCCCCGTAGACGACGCCAGCGCTGGCGATACCGCAGAACAGCCCGATTATCGCGTCGCGCGAATACCACGCGAGGCTGATGGCGACCAGCGCCGGAACCACCGACCAGACTCCGGCATGAATCGTTTCCATACCCTTGTTCCCGAGCAGTCGAACAAATGGGTTTTGGGCGATTGCGTGACGAACGAATACCGAAGAAAAACGTTCAATTCAGTGAACTCGTGCGAGGAACTGCCTCGCACGCTCGGTTTCGGGATGGGCGAAGAAGTCGGCCGGCGGTCCCGACTCCACGATGCGACCCTCGGACATGAGGACGACCCTATCGCCGACTTCGCGGGCGAAGCCCATCTCGTGGGTGACGACGAGCATCGTCATTCCCTCCTCGGCGAGATCGCGCATCACTTCGAGCACTTCACCGACGAGTTCGGGGTCGAGCGCACTCGTCACCTCGTCGAACAGCATGACGCTCGGGTCCATGGCCAACGCGCGGGCGATGGCGACGCGCTGTTGTTGCCCGCCAGAAAGCTGGTTGGGATAGGAGTCGGCTTGGTCCGAGAGACCAACGCGGTCCAACATCGCGGTCGCCCACTTCGTCGCCTCCGACTCCTCGAACCCCTTGACCACTTGCGGACCGAGGGCGACGTTTTCGACCGCGGTCTTGTGCGGAAAGAGGTTGAAGCTTTGGAACACCATCCCGATGTGCTGGCGCAGACTGTTCACGTCCACGTCCGGGTCGGTTATCGACTCGCCCTCGATGCGAATCTCGCCGCCTTGAATCTCTTCGAGGCGGTTCGTACACCGCAACAGCGTCGATTTCCCGCTCCCGCTCGGGCCGACGACGACGACCACTTCGCCGTCGTCGACGGAGAGCGAGACGTCCTTCAGGACGTGCGTCTCGCCAAAGTACTTGTCAACGCTGTCGTACTCGACTTCGGGAACGTCGGGGGCGCTCATCGTTCCGTCCCCCACATGGAGCGTTCCTCCATCGTTCGGACGAGTTTGCCGAGCGGCACCGTGATGACGAGGTAGGCGACGGACACCACGACGATGGGAGTCCACGCGTCGAACGTCGCGCTGTTCACGTTCCGGAAGACGCTGATGAGTTCGGGAATCGCCAGCACTGTCAGCAGCGACGTGTCCTTGACGAGGATAACGAGGTCGTTGCCGATGGCCGCGAGCGCGTTCCGCCACGCTTGGGGCAGGACGACGTAGCGCATCGAGTCGATGTACGACATGCCGAGCGAGCGCGCCGCCTCCGATTGCCCGCCGGAGACGGAGTTGATGCCTCCCTTGACTGCCTCACCGATGTAGGCGGTGTGGTTCAGCGTCAACCCGATGATGGCCGCCGCGAAACTCCAGTTCTGGAGCGGGAACTGCCCTGGCGGCCAGAACGCCGGAACGCCGAGGTAGACGACGAACAACTGGAACAGCAGCGGCGTTCCGCGGAAGAACTCCACGTACAGCGTCGCTATCCGCTGGGTGAACCCGGTTTGTGACACGCGGCCCAATCCGACCATCACGCCGAAGGTGAGCGACAGGACGCCCGAGATGAGGATTATCTGGAGGACGAGAAACAGCGCGTCGATGAACTGCGGGAGGATGGTCACCAGCAGTTGATAATCCACGAACTGCGTGAGGATCAACAGGAGGAAGAACGCGACGCCGAGCGAGAAGACGCCCGCGATGGCGATACCGAGCCACCTGACCCGCCGGTCGTTCAACCACCCCGTTTCACCGTCCGTCGGTCGCTCGATACCCCGTTCGGTGTATGTCTCGGCCATGAGGGACTCCTGCGGCGCTTAGCCGCTGGTCGTGCCTCCCGGCGTCTGGAAGTACTTGTTGTACAGTTCGTCGTACGTACCGTTGTCCCGGATGGTCGAGAGCGCGTCGTTGACCTGGTTTTTGAGTTGGTCGTCGTTCTTCCGGAAGGCGATGCCGTACTCCTCGACGGTGAGCGTGAGATACGGCGGCGCGTTTTCCTTCCCCTGTTCCTGGGCGGCACCCGTCCCCTTCAGGAACGTTACGTTGTCGTTCTGTTGGGCGAACTCGGCGTTGACCGTGTTGTCGTTGATGACTGCCGCGGCTTGGTTGTTCCCCAGCGCCGAGAACGCGCCCGGAATTTGGTCGTAGCTGTCGATGGTGAGGTCGCCGTTGAACTGCTTTTTCAGGTCCTGTGCGGCGGCCTCCCCCGTCGTCCCTTTCTGCACGGCGACCGTTTCGCCCTTCAAATCCTGCAGCGACGTGATGTCGCTGTTTTTCAGGATGAGGACGGTCTGATACGCCGTGAAGTACGGGTCGGAGAAATCGACCTGGTTCGACCGTTCCGGCGTGATGGTCATCGCGCTCATAATGACGCGGAAGTTCCCGTTGTTCAAACTCGGAATGATGGTGTCGAAGCTCGTCTGGACGAACTCGTAGTTGCGGTCGAGTTGGCCCTCGAAGACGGCGTTGGCGATGTCCACGTCGAAGCCGACGAGTTCGCCGGTCTTGGTCCGGTATTCGAACGGGCGATACGGGATGTCGGAACCGATTCTGATAGTACCGTTGTTCTGTGCGCTCGCGTTTCCGGCGAACGTCAGCCCGGCGATAGCTCCGCCGGTCCCCCTGAGAAAGCTCCGTCTGTGCATTGTAGTTCTCCCCGATACTACATAGTCAAACAGCCTATAGAAGGCTACTATCGGTTACTAACACCGTTTCGATAAAAATTTCGACGGTCGCCCGCTGGTCGTTCGTCGGCGAACCGTTGGTCGTTCGTCGGCGAACCGTTGGTCGTTTGTCGCCAGGTCGTTGGTCGTTCGTCGGCGAACCATTGGTCGTTCGCCAGTTGTCGGTTAGTCGTCCGACGGGTAGCCGCCGGGCGAATCCGTCGCGGGTGCCGTCGCCTGCTGGGGTTCCTCGTAGGCCCACAGCGTCGTCGCGAGGAGCGACGCGAAGATCACCATCGCAGCGGCGTGGTGGGCCGTCTGCACGAGCGGTCCGTAGATGAGCACCGTCGCGCCGCCGAGCAACACCTGCACCGGGAGGACGACCAGCGCGAGGGTCGCCGCGGCGCGGATTCGCGTGCTGTCGTAGTACTTCCACGCGCCGATGGTGGTACCGAGGATGAAGAAGCCGGTCACCATGGCGACGAGTCGGTGGAACCACTCGATGAAGCTCGGAATCGTTTGCGGAATCAGCCCGCCGTCACAGAACGGCCACTGTTGGCTGCACGAGAGTCCCGCACCCATCGCGGCGGTGTACACGCCGAGCAGAATGAGTATGAACGTCAGTGCCGTCGTGAACGCGGCGAAGCGCCGAAATCGTGACCCCATCAGTTACACACCTCGGATTGGTCGTCTCCTATCACAGTAATCCCCTTTCTCGGGTGTTAGAAAGCGGTGTACTTAGGTCTGTCCGACTTTCCCGGAGACTGGGAGCGGAGGGAGAAACCGACGGGAGAACGAGAGACGAAGCACGGGACGGGGTGCGGGAAAGACGAGGTGTCGGGAGGTACGGGGCGGAAAGTCTCAGCCGGGACGACACCAAAAATGGAGCCAATCACTCGTTTAAAGGAGTGCGGACGCAATACAGCGAGTATGACGAAACGAGACCGTCTCGATGGCTTGCTCGCCGACCGTGACCTCGAATCCGTCTGGTTCGCGCGGCCGAACTCGTTCGCGTGGCTCACGGGCGGAAACAACGTCGTTGACCGCGAGGGCGACATCGGCGTCGCGGCGGTCGGCTACGACGGCGACGGCTTCCGCGTCGTCACGGACTCCATCGAGGCGGCGCGACTCCGCGAGGAAGAACTCCCCGACCACATCCCGGTCGCCGAGTACGAGTGGTACGAATCGTCGTTGGCCGAAGCGGTCGCCGACCGCGCGACGACGCCCGCCGCCGCTGATTTCGACGTGCCGGGATTCGAGTCGGTGGACGCCTCGCCGCTCCGGCAACCCCTCACGGACGAGGACGTGGACGCGTACCGGGAATTGGGTGCGGAGACGGCCGCCGCAGTCGAGGCCATCTGTCGGGAGTTGGACCCGACCGACACCGAGCGGGAAATCGCGTCGGCGGTTCGCGGCGCGCTCTCCGCGCGCGGCATCGAAACGCCAGTGGCGCTCGTCGGCGGGAGCGAACGGGCACAGCAGTACCGCCACTACACGCCGACCGAGGCGGAACTGGGCGACTACGCGCACGTCTCCGTGACCGCCGAACGGCACGGGTTGCACGCGAGTTGCACCCGAACCGTGGCGTTCGACGCGCCGGACTGGCTCGCGGAGCGACACCGGGCCGCCGCAATCGTGGAGACGACGGCGCTCGCGGCAACGCAACAGATAGCGACGTTCGACGGACGGGCGAAGGACGTCTTCGAGGCGATTCGAGCGGCCTACGAACACGTCGGCTACGCGGGCGAATGGAAACACCACCATCAGGGCGGCGCGGCGGGCTACGCCGGGCGCGAGTGGATCGCAACGCCAACGACGGACGGCGAAATCGTACTGCCGATGGCCTACGCGTGGAACCCGACCGTGCAGGGGGCAAAGAGCGAAGACACCGTTCTCATCGCCGAGGACGGGATGGAAATCCTCACCGAGACGGGGGACTGGCCCGCTGAATCCGTGATGGCGTTCGACTACGAGGGAGCGCTCCCGCGTCCGACCGTCCTCGAACTCTGAATTCGACGAACGTCGAAGGTAAATTCGACGCATTGGGATACCTTTTTACAGGCGGGCGAAAACGTACCCGGCATGGGACTCGACGAGGATTCACTCGATTACCACCGGAGCGACCCGCCGGGAAAGATAGAGATATCGACGACGAAGCCGACGAACACGCAGCGCGACCTGAGTCTCGCCTACTCTCCCGGTGTCGCCGCCCCCTGTAACGAAATCGCTGACGACGCCGGAAAGGCGTACTCCTACACCGCGAAGGGGAACCTCGTCGCCGTCGTTTCGAACGGCAGTGCCGTCCTCGGCCTCGGGGACATCGGCGCACAGGCGTCGAAACCCGTGATGGAGGGGAAGGGCGTTCTGTTCAAGCGATTCGCCGACATCGACGTGTTCGACATCGAACTCGACCAGCAGGACCCAGACGACATCGTACGAACGGTGAGCGCGATGGAACCCACCTTCGGCGGCGTCAATCTGGAGGACATCAAGGCGCCGGAGTGCTTCGAAATCGAAGAGCGCCTGCGTGAAGAGATGGACATCCCCGTCTTCCACGACGACCAACACGGCACCGCCATCATCAGCGGTGCCGCCCTCCTCAACGCGGCGGAACTCACCGAGAAGGACCTGCGCGACCTGGAAATCGTCTTCTCCGGCGCTGGCGCGAGCGCCATCGCCACCGCTCGCTTCTACGTCTCGCTCGGCGCGCGAAAGGAGAACATCACCATGTGCGACTCCACGGGCATCATCACCGAACAGCGCGTGCGAAACGGCGAGGTCAACGAGTTCAAGACCGAGTTCGCCCGCGACGTCCCCGAGGGCGACCTCGCGGCCGCGATGGAAGGCGCGGACGTGTTCGTCGGCCTCTCCGTCGGCGGCATCGTCGATCAGGACATGGTGCGGTCGATGGCCGACAATCCGTTCATCTTCGCCATGGCGAACCCGGACCCGGAAATCGACTACGAGGACGCGAAGGAGGCCCGCGACGACACGGTTATCGTGGCGACCGGGCGCTCGGACTATCCCAACATGGTCAACAACGTCCTCGGATTCCCGTTCATTTTCCGCGGTGCGCTCGACGTTCGTGCGAGCGACATCAACGAGGAGATGAAGGTCGCCGCCGCGCGCGCGCTGGCGAAACTCGCCAAGAAAGACGTGCCGGACGCCGTGGTCAAGGCCTACGGCGACCAACCGCTCCAGTTCGGCCCGGATTACATCATCCCGAAACCGCTCGACCCGCGCGTGCTGTTCGAGGTCGCGCCCGCCGTCGCCGACGCGGCGATGGAAACCGGCGTGGCCCGGAGCGAACTCGACACCGACGAGTATGTCGAGACGCTCGAAGCACGACTGGGCAAGTCCCGCGAGATGATGCGCGTCGTCCTGAACAAGGCCAAAAGCGACCCTAAGCGCGTCGCGCTTTCCGAAGGGACGGACCGGAAGATGATTCGCGCGGCCTACCAGATGCGCGAGGAGGGTATCGCCAACCCCGTCCTCATCGGCGACCGCGACGAAATCGAGACGAACGTCGCCGACCTCGGCCTCGATTTCGACCCCAACGTCGTGGACCCGAAGAACGGCGACCACGGTGGCTACGCCGACCGACTCTACGAACTTCGTGGCCGCAAGGGCATCACCCGGAACGAGGCGGGCGAACTCATCGAGAAGGACTCGAACTACTTCGGCAGCGTGATGGTCGAACAGGGCGACGCGGACGCCATGCTGACGGGGTTGACCCATCACTACCCGTCGGCGCTCCGCCCGCCGCTCCAGGTCATCAGCACCGCTCCGGACGTGGACTACGCCGCCGGAGTCTACATGCTCACGTTCAAGAACCGCGTCGTCTTCTGCGCCGACGCGACGGTCAATCAGGCACCCGACGAGGACGTGCTGACCGAAGTGACAAAGCAGACCGCCAAACTCGCTCGGCGGTTCAACGTCGAACCGCGGGCCGCGCTCCTCTCGTACTCCAACTTCGGCAGCGTCGATAACGAGGGCACGCGCAAGCCGCGCAAGGCCTCCAAGATGCTCCGCGAGGACCCCGAGGTCGACTTCCCCGTCGACGGCGAGATGCAGGCCGACACGGCCGTCGTCGAGGAAATCCTCAACGGCACCTACGAGTTCTCGGAACTGGACCAACCCGCGAACGTGCTCGTCTTCCCGAACCTCGAAGCGGGCAACATCGGCTACAAACTCCTCCAACGACTCGGCGGCGCGGAGGCCATCGGCCCGATGCTCGTCGGCATGGACAAACCCGTCCACGTCCTCCAGCGCGGCGACGAGGTTAAAGACATAGTGAATTTGGCGGGCGTTGCGGTCGTGGACGCTCAGCAAGAGTAACACCGCAAGCGACGCGAGGCGCGGAGCGTCTCGGAAGCGAGCGGCTCTTTTTCGGGGACGCGAATGCCATCGCGCCAGAGCCATCTCTGGCCGTCGAAAACGACGGCCGAAAGTGTATTACTAAAATGAACTGGAAGATACTGACTTCTACTAAATGATACTAACTACTTCCATCTACCGCGGTCGGTCGCTGACGGAGGGTTCGTACGCCGTCGATTCCTCATCGACCGAGTACAACCGTTTTACCGGGACGACGGTGTGCATCTTCGCTACGCCGCCCTCGTGCCGTCGCCACTTCGTGGAGTCGTAGAGGGCGTACCGCTCGGGAGACCGAGCTTTCAGTTCGGCGACCAACTCCGCGAACCGATCCCCGTCGAACCGCGCTTCGGGGATGAAATCGGTATCGACGACCAACGAATCCCGACGCGGAACGCGGTCGAGTCTGCCCTCGCAAACGCGTTCGAACTCGGACGCCAACGACGGCAGGTCCGTGTCGAGGGGGAGTTTGACGTACGCCTGTCTGTAGTCCGGCCGATCCGTCTTGCGCTTCCAGTACCGCGAGAACCAATCGAGTATCCGCGTGCCCATTCGCGTGCCACCGTGATGTCCCACTCAAACGGAGATAGTAGGCGTTTCGCTGTCCGTATCTCCCGGATTCGTGAGTAATTCTAGTATCGGACCGAACGCGAATCGGCGGCCGAACGGGACCGGGACCCGAACCTCTCAGAAGTCGGACCGGAGTTCGAACGCGAACGCGACCGCGCCGACGAGGAGGCTCACGTACGCGACGGAACTGTAGGGGCGGCCCGAAACGAGGAAGTAGTGCGCGAAGACGGCGACGACGGCGACGTAGAACCCCGCCGAGAGCGCCAGCAGGTGACGGTCGTCGGTTATCGGGGTGTTCGTGTGCGCGTTCACGTCGTCCGCCGTCGAGTCGGCCGCCGTCGAGTCCGACCGGCGCGTCGGCCAGTCGTCGTCCCACTCGTCCGCGTCGAGGGACGGCGGGTCGGCGAGCATCGACTCGCTCCCCTTTTGGCGTCCGGTGTCCCGGTTCGGGAGTAGCTTCCGAACCCAAACGGAACCGGGGTTCAGACTGTCGCGGAGGAGGACCAACCCGGCGAGCAGGACGAGGTACGCCGGGAAGAAGGTGTAGTTGCCGGACAGGAACGACTTCGAGGGGTCGTCCGCCGCGTAGTGGACGGTGACTCGTTTGCCCTCCGCGTACCGATTCACGAGCGCGGTGGCCTCCGGTCGCTCCCCGCCGGGGATTTTGCTCGACGAGTAGACGTTATCATTCCGGTAGGTCGTCCCGGCGACCGAATAGCGGTAGTCGATGGTGGGATAGTACGACTTCGAATCGCCGAATATGCTGGGTTTCCCCGTCCGCTCCGAGTGGACGGCGGTCGAAACGAAGGTTCCGTCCGTCGTCTCGTAGGTGGTGATCTTTCGGTGCTGGCTGTACAGCGAATAGCCACCATAGCCGATCAGTGCGAGCGCGAGCACGAAAGCGAGGACTCTCCGGCTTCGATTCGACGGCATGCGTCTCTGGCTGAAATAGTTCGCCTTATTTGAATTAGCTACCGGTTTCGGTGACTCGAAACCGAGCCAGTGGAAATCGGATCGGCGGAAACCGAGTCAACGGAAACCGAGCCAACGGAAATCGGATCAGCAGGCTACTCGACCGCGTTCGTCTGCCGGAAATCGACGCGGAAACGCGAATCTCGTCGCTGTCTCACCCGCTCGCGTGTCTGTCGGCGCGGGACGGCGGCGGAATCTGCGGTTCGCTCGACTCCGGCGCGTCGGGAAGGAGACATCGCTCGGGTTCGCGGTTGACGTGCGCGTACTGCTCGGGTGCGTTCGCCAGCGGATGGGCGGGGTTCTGCTCGCTTCGAATCCGTGCGGCACGGAGTTCGCCGAATCCGGCGATTCTGGCCCGGATTCCCCGCCAGTGGTGTTTGCCCGCGAGCGGGACGGAGAACGGTTTCGGCGGTCGGCAATCCGTCCGATTGTGGGCGAGGACGGCGTTGTTGACGTTGGCGGCCAGTTGGTCGTGGTCCACCAGCACGCCGACGCGTGCGTTTCTGGGCGCGCGGACGGCCAACACGTCGAGGCCGAGGTGGAGCGCCCGGTACTCGGCGACGTTGTTGTCGGGCACGTCACTATCGGGGACGGAGAGACGGGCGACGCGCCTGCCGTCGCGCGTTTCGATGATTACGCCGAGTCCACCGGCACCGGACTCCCGGTCGAACGACCCGTCACTCGTGACGTAGAAATCACGGTGATGGGTGTGAGGTGGGTGGGCGATGTGTGGGGTGGGCGACTCATCGAACAGATCACGTAATGAGGGATGACGGCCGTGAACGGCCATATTTCCCGGTTCGGTATCAGGTCACATAAATCTGCGGTTAGGTTCGTTATAAAGTGTCATGAGATAATGAGTCACGGGCGATGTCGTCCCATACCACAGATATATATGCAATTACCCGCCATGTCAGGGTATGCCCGATGAGCGACTAAATCGGCGGACGTATTTGAAGTTTGCAGGAGGCGCAGCAGCGTCAGCGGCCTTGGCAGGCTGTACTGGCGGTGGGAACAACCAAAATCAGGATGGGACCGACGGTCAAACGTCCAGTACCGACAGCGGAGG
>NZ_MEIH01000032.1:0-20247 GCF_001723155.1 Haladaptatus sp. W1 | reverse complement strand
CGGTGAGCGCTGCAATCTGGACAGTGGACAACTGCAGAACTAAGTGGACAAGTGATTTCGGGTCGGCATCGCTTGTCGAGAAATCCACATCCCGGAGGACGTGGAGGATCGCTTCTTCGTCATCGGTGACATGATCACGAAGGAACTGGAGCTTTTCTGCGGAAAGAGTATCAAATATTCCGAGTTGATTGAGCGGGTCGATCCATTCAGTACCAAGTCTGTGAAGGACATAGGACTCAAACCAAATATGGGTTTCAAGCTGCCGAAATACTAATTTAATAGTTCCAGCATCAAGTTTGCTCGGACCGGCCTGTAGAATGAGAGCCAGGGTTCTTGACTTTATGAAGAGACCAAGATTAGACCCATCAATCAGACTCTGTATTAATTCCGCCGAGGACTCCACACTGTCCTCTCGATAGATTTTTTCCAGCCAACTTAGCACCTCGATGAACTGAAGATCCGTTTTGTACCCTGGATTTTCTAGCGGGGTCTCATCAGTGAGCCCGAATGCTTGATTGGCCAACTCCCATGCGGCGAAATATAAACGAATCTGTTCATGTCTGAATTTATACCTTTCTCGCTTGTGCTTCCTAATGACGTCTCTCGCAATGAGACGCTGAACGACGGGTTTGTGCTTTTTGACTTGGAACGTCGACTTGCCACTTTTTAAGGACTCTTGCGCATATCGCGTCGCCTCGGCGACCATGGTCTGGTCTACCTGCCCACCGAGCCTATCCTCCTTCTCGAGGGACTCCCGAAACCGATGCCATAGTCGAATCTCCGATTTGATGTCTTCCAAATTCGCATTTGGGGCGTCACGGATCATTTCCGCAACGAACGAGAGGTAGAGCGGGTTCGTGCACAAATCGACTATTGCAGGTGTTGGTTTAGAGATTCCTAAACTGTCAAGTATACGGCAAACTTCCTCGTCAGAGAGCGCTTCTACCTTGATGTCGCGGAACGTCTCACGTAAGGAATCAAATTCGTGTTGCTCGTAATCCCACGCTCGACACGCGGTGAGGACAGTAACATCCTCCATATCGGACACCCTGTGGAGGATATTCGCCCATTTCCTTCGTGCTCTATTATCGCCGAGCCGATCGAGCGAATCGACAGTAAGAAGAACCGATGCCGATTGACCAAGAATGTAATTCAACACACGATCGAGATTGTTCGAGAGGCCAGTAATTTTCGAGAGATCATCTACTTGTGTGAATTGTGCCGCGTCAATGAAAACACAATTTGAGTCCTCGTTGGCTACAGTAAACTTTCTAGCAGCTCGGGTGATCACACTAGATTTTCCTGCCCCTGCCTCGCCAGTGACGAAGACCGATGTACCAGATGATACCAACTCTAAGATCTGGCTCACCTGTTCTTCATGAAACTGTTCATTGAGCCCCTCACTGGTATAAGTTGTTTGCAGCGACTCCTGGGTGAGTTGGTCTACCCTCTCTTGATCCTCACGTAACGTATCGTAGTAAGCGGTAAATTGGGTGAAGAAATCCTCTTGCCGCATGTTCATCCGAATAATGTATTCATAGAGTATTGGGGTTGCCCGATCAGGATAATTCATCAACCTACGTTCAAAATCTTTGATAAATGCCTCGATGATTGTTTCTGAGTCTGCTTTCACATCCAATTGTTTTTTCTGAAAGATTGAATCGAGTTGATCAGCTGCCTTAGCAGTTGCCTCTGCTGGGTCTAGGTAGTACTTGCCATCGTGGTCAAAAGCTTGCTTCAGATAGCCCGGTGTCAGAGAGTACTCGTGGGATATCTTCTTGTCTGATTTATTCAAATCCCTCTTCACCTGTACGTACCTCTTTCCTTTGCCGATAACACCAGAGACGATCGGACCGATGAGTGCCCCTCCAATCTTTTCAATTACGGTTATAGTAATCGGATCTGGCATCCTACATCCACCTCTGTGCGCTGATTTGCATACCAGTTCTGGACTGACTACTGATGTTCAGTTGACCATTCTTTTGGAACCGACTAGTTATTTCATTGACAATCTGTTTGCTATTCTTTGCTCCCATCACCATGTCTGCCGCCAGTGATTCCATGGTGGGGAAAGTCAAGAGCAAGGTGAGGGATCTTACGTATCTCATTGTGGTTCCCAACTGTGTATCCACAACATATGAATCAATAAATATGTCTGAAACTGAATTTTCAAGTCATTAAGAAATACTGTCGTCATATGCATGGCAGAAATGCTAGTCCAGATTGGAGGACCAGAAACGCGATGCGAAATTCTACGACTACGAAGCCAGCAACGACTACGAACTCACACCCGAACGTAAGACGCTCATCCTGAAAGCCACCTACGGCCTCGCACTCACTGCCGACAACTGTACTGATGACTTTGTTCGCGATGAACGAGTCTGAGAACTCGCGAATGACTGGCTGGGATTCGAGACACTCCGCCAGTTCTGGGGAATGGTCGACTACATTCCAGATGTCCGCTTTGAACGGAGAGGGAGAGATGTACCTCCGCTGAACATCCGAGGTGTTTCTTGCGTTGTACCTTCGGCTTATCTTCGCAATCACTAACCATGAACGAGGAGACAATCCGGGCGGAGAGATGCTCAAGGTATGAGGAGAATTCTATGACACCATCAGGTTTCGTGCACAGATTGATTCGGGTATCCCGGGCCCATCCACTTCCGCTTAGTAAATAAGAAGAACTGGGTACGGGAGTGAAGCACGACTTTGACCTGATTTTCGAGTACAACAATCCGTTTACAGAGGATATGCTGGAAGTTGAGTGTTCAACTTGGATCAACCAGTTCGGCGACCGGTTTCACCCATTCCCTTTTACTATACCCTGAACTCAATTACTGAACAGCGAATCAGTCCTCTCCCAAGGTTTCGAGCAGGCTATGATACTGTTCGAGGAACTCGTCAAGCCCTGGCGGCGTAGATATCTCGCTGCGGATCAGTTTGAACCCTTTCTCGCCGTAGCAATTGAGCACGGTCGTCCCATAGTCGGAGAGCCGAGTGTGCGACGAGGAATCCAGGATCTTCAGCATCATCTCCCGGATCTCGTCCTGCTCGTCCCATGGAATACCTTCACGTTCAACCTCCGCGACGATCAGCGCGGAGTAGATCTCGTATTTCTGGTCCTGGTAGTCCTGGATGACGTCGGTCATGAACTCTTCTGATGGTTCTTCATCTTCAGAGACCCGGCTTCGATCCTTAATCCCGGCCATAGCCGACAAGTAGTACTGGTCCCAGAGCGTGTTGAACGAGCCTGTGGTGCTTTTTTCCTCGATCTGTCGGAAGTAGCTGCGTGCCTCAGTGCTTAGTCGGAACGACATGATTTACGCGGCCTCCTGGAGTTCTTCCTCTGACTGGAACTCCATGAAGAAGTCTTTCGAGGAGTGTCTCTCGATTTCTCCGGGTGTTTGCGTCTTGTGGATAGTGAGGTATTGGATGTCGTCGGATTCGAGTTCGTCAACAAACCGTTCGCGTTCCGGTGAGATCACGAAGATGATGAGCTGGTCGAAAAGCCCAGAGATGATGTGTGCAACATCGTCGCGGCGATCGTAGTCGATACTGACTGCGGGACTGTCGATGATGAACGGGACGTTGATAGCCGAGTCCTCGAACAGGGTGGAGAGGTAGGCGTATGCGATCGAAAGGCTTTGGCCTTCGGATGCGCCGTCTCGTCCTTCGATGACGATCGAGTTGTCGATGTCTTGGACTTGGACTTTGGAGCGGCCGAGAATCTGCTCCAGTTTCTTGTTGGTTTCGTCGATTTGCTGCTGCTTGAGGGATGCTAGGCATTTCTCGATAAAGTCATCCAGGATGCTTTCCAGAATTGCTGCCTTCTTAGCAAAGTTGACGGTGCCGCTGGCCTCGTTGAGCTCCTTCTTGTACTGTTTGCGTTTCCGTTTGCAGAGCGGGATGTTGTTCTTCCAGTCAAGGCCGAACTCATTCTGTTCGCTTTTGTCGTTGGTTTTTAGCCTTCGGAGTTCCTCCTGTTTGTCGTCACGGGCCTGCTCCTCCTCTGTCCGCTTTTCGACGATTTCTTCGAGTTTCTCGTTCAGGTTGGGGTCGTCGAGATCGGCTGCGAGGGCGGCTTGTTTCTGCTCTTTCTGTTGAAGTTGGACGCGGAGGTCTTCCAATTTGGCGAAGATGTCGTCGTAGTCTTCGTAGTCGGGGATCGTCCGGAGATTATCTTTAAGCGAGTTGAGGACGCCGATAGCCTGCTCCGTAAGGTATTTGTCAGAGTTTTTTAAAATCGCCTGCTCTTCCCTCGAGGTTATTTCTCTGCCGCAGATACATTCGTCTCCTTCAGCTAGTTCAGTGAAAAACTCCCGTGACGTGGATTTGGGGAGCTTCATGATGTTCATGTTCTTCAGGAGTTTCCCCATATCGTCGTGAATACTCTGGTTGAGCCGGCTGGGATTCCGCATCCGGCTTAATAGCTTGGAAGTCTCGTTTTCTAGATCAGATCGAATGTCTTGAATGGCTTCTTCCAGTTCTTTATCACGGTCCAGCAGATCTTCATTCTCCGCCAGGATTTTTTGCCGTCGTTCGCTGAGGCTTTCGATCTCTGCCTTGTGTCGTTCAATTTCCTCTTCGAGAGATTCTTCCTTTTCTTGGAGTTCTTCGAGTCGTTCCTCGGTTGTTGCGAGCCGGGATTGGATGTTTTTGTAGCCCTGTTCCGTGGTGACGTTCTTGTTTTCCTGGCGTTTTTCAACAACGTTCTCGATCTGGTTTCGCTGGTTCTCCAATCGGTTGAGGTAGTTGACGATTTTGAGTGCGTTCTCGGCTTCGTCGCTACCTCTCTCGATGAAGTCCTCGGTGAGTTCGCCGTTGAACACGAAGAGGTCGACGAAGTCCTCAGTAAGTACGTTCTCGAGTTCATTCGGGATGAAGTGTCCAGGCGTGTCTCCGCCTCCGACCTCTTGAGGTTTGATGTGGCGGTAGGAGTAGTCGCCGATCTCGTAGTCTAGTTCGAGGCGTAGAGTGAAGATATCGTCAGGGGATTCGAAGTCAACCTCGAAGGATCCCTGTATGGCGTCGAAGTCGTTAGGCTGGTACGACCGGACCTCTTCCTCGGTTAGCTCGTTGCCGAGGAGAAGCGTCCGGATAAGACCCATTGTAGTGGTTTTCCCGGTACCATTCGGCATTTGCACCAGGGAGATGTGGTGGGGGTCGCCGTTAGACCGGGTGAGGTCGAGTTTTAGGTCTTCAAATTCGCGGATATTCTCGTACCGGATGCTTTTGATCTTAAGATCCATCAAGCTCATCCTCCTCTGGAAGTTCAACGCTGTCGATCAGCCGATCCAGCGATGTGTTTCCCAGGTTATCCTCGATCGTGTTCTGGTAGAATTTCAGGAACCGGTCTTTGAAATCTTCTGACTGATTGTGCTCCTCTATGACTTGCTCTGCTATCCGTTCTATCTCTGATTGGGTCGACATGGTTAGTACTCCTCCCGTGTCACTTGGCTAAGGTTCATAAGCCATTCGTAGCGGTCTCGGTCTGGTGGCATTTCATCTTTCTCCTCGTCGTCTAATTCTTCGATGTCGCTCCTAACAACGAAATCGACTATGTTAGCTGTTTTTTCTGGGTTGTCGGGATCGGTTCTTAGTGCGCGTCCAATTCTCTGGATAGTAGTTCCTTTGGATCTATCAGAAGTGAACAAAATAATGTTTCTTACGGATTGTATGTCGATACCTTCGGAGATTGCTCTGCTGGAGACTAGCGTGGAAATTTTTCCTTTGGAGAAGTCGTCCAGGTTTTGTTCGTCATCTTCGCCATAGTAGGTACGGTAGCTCTTGGTGTAGTCGTGGATGATGTCCTGCACCTTTTTCCCATATTTTTTGGTTTCGACGAAGATGAGGCAGGCTTCGAGGACATCTGGGTTTTTCTCGAGTAGTCGTTTGAACGGCGGGAGTTTTTCCTCGGATTCTTTCCGGACGCGGGCAAGCATCATGTAGAGTCGGCTTTTCGGAAGGGACGGATTTTCCTGTTTCATACCTTGGTATCGGCCGAATACGGCTTGCTGTTTCTCTTTGTCTTCCTCTGACAGCTGGTAGAATAATGGTGTGTAGTCTAGTTCACAGAGGATTCCGCGGCGGATTGCATCATCGAGTCCGAACTCGTAGACGACTGGCCCAATTTCGTCTCGAATGAAGTCGTTTCGTTGAGGGTCGTATGGGTCGAAGGGTGTGGCACTGAGTCCGAGGCGATAGGGGAAGACGTCGAGTTTCCCGGTGAGGGACTCCTGTCTGGTTGGGGAGCCGATATTGTGGACTTCGTCGCAGATCAGGAGTGCCCGGTTCAGTTTGTTGTGGGTGTCTCCATCGATGCATTCGTCCAGATTATCGTAGGATATGATCAGGGCTTCCAGCTGGTCCCGGTTCCGGGTAAGGAAGGTCCCGAGTTGTTTGTCACCGCCGAACTCTTTATACACTAGCAAGTCTGTGGAGTCGAAGTTGCGGATCAGGGTGCTGTACCACTGGTTGAGGAGGTCGTTGCCGTAGGTGGCTACGACGATGTTCTCCACTTCATCCTGCATTAGGAGGCGGTCCAGGATTTTGAGGGAGGTCCGTGTTTTCCCGGTCCCGGTTGCCATATGAAGGATGCCGTAGCCTTGTTCAAGAAAGGCGTTGACTGCTTCTTCCTGGTGTCTCCACCTGAAGGCGCTTTTCGCCTTCCTTTCCTCAGGCGGATCGTTGTAGGGACGGTTGTCTTGGTCTCTAAGTTCGGCGATGTCAAGCGCAATGCTGTCTGGCAGTGAGAGGCTGTATACCCCTTTTTTCTTGTTGTTCCAGATTTCGTCGAACCGGCGTTCGTGTCTCTCGATTCGTTGGAGGTCGCGTTCGGAGTCCCATCCGATGAAGACTGAGTAGGATTCGTAGTTGGAGAAGCCTTGTTGGCTGTCGTTTTGTGAGCCGTGGAATGCTATTTTGTCGCCGTTTTCGTCGGTGACGATCCCCCATTTGTCGTGGAAGGCTCCTCCGAGTTCTTCGCCGGTGATGGCGATCTTGATTTCTAGGAGACCGTCTGCGATCATCCAGGCGATCGTGTTCAGCGTCTCTTCTTCTAGGCCTTCCTCTATGTCCCGGACAAGATGAGTAAGTCGGTTGTAGAGTTCCTGATTTCTTCGTGCTTCTTCTCCTTTTTGCAGGGCCTCCCAGTCTTCTTCGGAAAGCTGGGGACTGATAATCCATTTTGCTGTCCCCCCGTTTCCTGCTAGGCCTTTGAGCCCTCGTGCAGTGAATTGGAACCAGTTGCTGGTGAAGTAGCCAACCCCTCTCTTGTATTCAACTGCATTGCTAAGCGCGGGGTTGTAAAAGTCCTCAGCAAGGTCTACATCTGATGTTTCGACGAGTAACGGCAGATTTAGACTTCTCAACCCCATACGGCCTTCAACCATCTAGCGGAGTATAAACCACTGGATACTTGAATGCTTTGCTGAAGTCATCCTTTTGAGAAAAATACAAGGGCTTGAGGTAGTTTATCGACGGGTGTTAGAGGGTGAGTTTGCGGAGCCTGCCTACAGCCTGGATCACCTGGTCGGTAGTGGACTCGATTTCTTCTTCAGTATTATCCTTCCCAAGCCCAAATCGGATTGCAGAGTGCCATCGTGATTCGTCATTACTGATAGCCTGCAAAACATGGGAAGCTTCTACAGAGCCTGTAGTACAGGCTGATCCAGCCGATACAGCAATATTAGGACGAAGCTTTCGTACAATCGCTTTATTCTCTACTCCTTCAAAGCTGACATTTAGATTATTGGGTAACCTATCACACGTAAAATCCGGGCCATTTAAAGTAACGTCATTCAAGCCTGCATCAATTTGCTCCCACATATCATTCCGAAGACCACGAACGTGACTCACGCGCTCTTCTCTCTCTTGTCCAGCAAGCTGGACTGCTTTCCCCATACCAACAATCCCCGGAACATTAAGTGTGCCAGACCGCCAACCGCGTTCATGGCCACCACCGTGAACAAGAGGCTCAAGTTTCACCTTCGGCCGTCGTCTTCGGATATAGAGGGCACCGACTCCCTTCGGTCCATAGACTTTGTGACCAGAGAGTGACATCAAGTCGACATTCATAGTGTCTACATCGAGGTCAACATACCCGAGTGCCTGAACTGCATCCGTATGAAAGAGAACTTGGTTCTCTTTAGCAATGGAACCCACTTTTTCAATCGGTGTAATCGTCCCGATCTCATTATTTGCAGCCATAATAGAGAGAAGGACCGTCTCCTCTCGAATCGCTGCTTCAATATCTGCCAATGAAACCCGTCCTTCATCATCAACGGGCAGGTAAGTTACCTCAAATCCCTCCTCTTCGAGTTGCTCGCAAACCTCTAGAACTGCCTCGTGCTCCGTGACGACGGTAATTAGATGATTACCATGCCCATGCTTTTTAGCGTACTCTACGGCTCCGCGAATCGCGAGATTATCCGACTCGGTGGCACCACTTGTAAAAATCACCTCTTCCTTGCGGGCATTGATCACTTCTGCAATCCTTGCTCTTGCTTTTTCGACACCCCGGTTCGCCTCTGCACCAAAATCATGATCATCGCTTGCAGGATTGCCATACGTTTCTGTGAAATATGGTTGCATCTCCTCCACAACGCGTTCATCGACGGGTGTCGTGGCGTGGTGGTCGAGGTAGATCGGAGTAATCTCTTCGGTCATATTATTTTGATTAATCCGTCTCTTCTTTCTTGAGTTCTCCGGGCATCATTTCATAGAGGTCGGTTAGGTCTCTAACCCGACCCGATATTTGTTCGACGCCGCGATTGATATGTGCGACAAATTCCTCATAGAAATCATTTTCTGGGTCTTTGTCTTCCGAAATAAGTCGCTCTTGAACGAGTGCGATATAGAGCGGATCATGGTCGCCGAGCAAGAGATATCGGTTAAACTCCTGTCCATTGGCATCATACTCTCCAGGGCTTGGCGGACGGGGTTCACGTAGTGAGTAGCAGAGCCCGATTCGGCAGAGGTAATTACGGGAGAGCTTTGTATCTGCTTTCAAGTTTCGTAGTCGATTCGTAACTCCTTTATCGAGCTGAACACGGTTGAAATCGGTTCCTTTACTCATTATTGAATCCCTCTAGTTCGATTTGTTCGTCGTCGTGTTCGTTTATCTCTGACGTCTCACTACTAGATGCTCTGGACTCCGATGAAGAGGATTCAAAGTATCCACGAGTAATATCTGTTTTTCCTTCATCTTCATCATAATCGAAGTGGTATTCTGCTGCCGTAAAATCGGAGAGGTAGTCATAGTATCCTTCGGTAATCTCGGTATCTGTTGAGAGAACAAGAACTTGATGGGAAGCTTCAGGGAAGAAATTCTTGACGAGATTTTCACGGTGGTCATGGTCAAGTCTGCCCATCGGTGTATCGATTATGAAGGGCAATGGCCGATCTGAAATATCCGCAAGCGCCCATAGTAGGGCTGTTGCGAAAATTTGCCTTTCGCCAGCCGAAAGTTGGGATTGCTCTTTACGGCCTCTATTTGCGGTCTCAATCCAAATCGTGAGTTCATCTTCATCAATATTAACCGATTGATAGAACTCGCTTTTATTTGAAAGCGTTCGGTAACGCTCTGTGAGGACACTCTCAAGACGGTTTAACTTTCGAGTTGCTAATTTCTCGCGGTATTCTTTTACTGCCCTTCGAGTTTTTCGGGCAAGATCTGCACGCTCAGAAATGTCTTCGGCACGTGCCTGCTTTTCGATCACTCTGTCTCGTTCGGTTTCTATGCGAGTGATCTCCGTTTCTATCTCTTCTCGTCTTTCGTCCAATTCTTCGATTTCCTTCGATAATTTTCCTCGTTTTTCGGTTAGTTCATTGATTTCGGTGAGAATTGGTGAGATCGATTCTTCATCTGGGGCACGCGTGAGCTGTTGTTCGATTTTCTGTAGTTGTCGTGTTTTATCCTCATACTTCGCTGATAGTTTTGCCATCCTCTGAGGATCTTGCGTCAGCGCAGAATCCACAATTGTAAACATTTGCTGTCGCTGATTTTCAGAGAAGGAGTTCGCGAGCTGCAGTTCGATGGCCTCGTCGTCAATTTTATCGCTGAGTTCTGCCTGTAGATGAGAGATTAACTTTTGGGATTGGTCTACTGACAGATCAAGATTTGACAACTGGTTAATGTGATCCTCTGTCGCGAATGAGTCTAACTCCTCAATAACTTCTTCCCATGCAACTGTGCGATTGCGAATACGAGTTTCCTCTCGCAATCGATCTTCAACATTCCGACAGAGATCCGGAGCTAAAGTGAACGGGAACGTTCCCATCACAACATTTCGCATTTCCTCTTCAATTGAGGAGATCTCAGACTCAAGAGATGCGCGCTCGTCTTTAAGTTCATTACGTCGCTCTGCAAATGCCCCGCCTTCCTGTGCAAGTGTCTCTTCCTTCTGTGAGATTTTGCGATCGAGCTCAGAGCGATTATCCATCGCTTGAGCAATTTCATGTTCAATCTTATCGAGTTCATCTTCGAGTTCCTCCGTTTCGGCTTCGAACTCTTGAATTTTCTCGGTGAGTTCTCCACTTTCGTCGTCGAGTTTGTTCGATAGGTATATCGAGAGATCGGCTTCAAGCCGATCGACGAGATCAAGACCGAGTAGTGAGAGCAATGAATCCTCGAATCCAGAACCTTCCTCGATAGAGGTGGCAAGTTCCTGTACTTTCTCACCATCGAAGAAAAACAATTGGGAGACTCCCGGTGGAATGAGTTCCTTCAGGAAATCTTCCCACTGTGAAGCATCGAGATCAGTGAGTTCATTTCCATTCCGTTTCACCGTCAAGTCTTCTACGATGCTCTCTCCTCGATCACGCCAACTTCGCTCGACTGAGTAACTCTCACGATCACCAAAGTTCCCATATTCGAAATTCAACCGAACCGAAGCGGTCGAGGATTTCCCGCCTGTTCCATCATGGAGATTACTTCGGATTTCACTCTTGTATTCAGATTGGCTGGTTCGGCGCCCTAAGGCACTACGCCCATGAAGACAGATTTGAATCGCCTGAAAGAGTGTTGTCTTGCCAGATCCGTTTTTCCCACCAAAGAGTATCACCGGCTTATCCGGAGTCGTCCGGAGATCAAACTCATTGTCTCCTCGATACGGACCGAAATTCGAGATAATTAACTTATTGAGTTTCATGATTAGGTCGACAGCTCGTTATAGGCAACATCATAGATCCAACGGTCAAGGTTTTCGTTATCGAAGTCTTCTATTATTTCTTCTGCATCTCGCCAATCTTCCTTGAAGAGTTGGTCGATTTTCTTATAAATTGACGCCCTACGTTTCATCCCATGATGTTGGAGCTCTGTATCGAGCAGTTTCTTCAATAATTTTGGGGGTATGTCATTTTCAGCACTCACTTTATTGAGAACCTCTTCTTCCTCTGCGCTAAATGAGCCTAGGTCATCATCTATCCAATCCAGGCTCTCACCCTTCACTTCTTCATAGATTTTTGGTACGGAGTCTTCCCAATCCGCTTCGTCTGTCCGCCATAATCGGCGGATAGCTTTGAGTTCAGAATCTCGAATTAGCTCAAGATATTCCTGCTCCTCATCGCGGAGTTTATTGACTTCGTCTTCTGTTTCGAGTAGCTTCCGAAGTAGATGTTTTCTGAACTCAAATTTATACGCACGAGGAATGATCTGCCCATCATCTCCGTTGGTTTTACGCTTAACTCGTCCATATCGACGACCCTTCATTTCCCGGTATTTTGGCTTTTCGTCAGGATCCTGAGTGCTTTTTAGTAGATCGCGGAACTCAAGGAGTGGTTCCATCCATTCTTCCCCGCTGTCGATCATATTCTCCATGGCCTTATCTTCGGTTACGACGGTACACGTCCAGCAACCAAATCGGCTATTACCACAGGAGGGTGTCGATGTATCAATTACCATTGGGCATTCGTCGTCTGCTTCCCTGTAGAGTGCGGCAAGATCTCTATTGTTTTTTCCCCAGGGGCAGTCGACTTGAAGAAGATAGTCCCAAACGTCGTCAACAAGAAAGTCCTCGATCGGAGTGTAGACAAATGCGTTAACGAATTTTGAGTGACGGTTGAGAACCGACCCATCGATACTGTGCAAGTTCATCACCTGTTCACGGGTTGCACTTTCGGATTTTCGAGCCCCAAGGACGACGATAGCTTCGCCGTGTTCTGAGACAGTCTCTTGAATGAATGAATCGGCAGGGTCAATCTTCAAGCGGTCTGTACACCACCGAAAGTTCTGATTTGGGGCAGGGTAGCCTCGACCAAGGAGATTCACCCAGAAAGAATCATCGACATTAGGGTACACTTTTCGTGCATTGATAGGAAGGTCCTCTTGTTCCGCATACTCGTTGATGTTCTCTAGCGTTGAAGTTATGTGGTTGACGATCTTGGGTGTCTCAACGAGTGTATCACTCGAGATGACGTACACTGGTTTATCTAACTTCTCGCGTGGAAGTTCGTCAAGTGCATACCAGATAAGTTGGAGAGTTGTGGTAGAGTCCTTCCCACCACTGTAGCCGATTACCCACGGCCGGTCATCACCCAAATACGTTTCTTGGATTTCAGTATGAATTTCCTCTAATGAACGCTTATCAAAGACTGATGGTTTCTTATCAGAGCTATCTGATTCCCCACCAGACGCAGGTTCGCTCTGCTCATTAGCATTTGTCCCCATGGTAATCTCCTATAAGAAATGGGCTTCTCAAGGAACTTAAGCCTGCGCAAAGCCGAGTGAAAGTGATATCACTGCTAAAAGGTTGCGTAATTATTCTCAGTACTTCACAAAGCCGGTTAGTTGAGACGTCTGCTTGCTGAAGATGTGTCCAACAACCAGCAAGCAGATGGTGAAATCCACAGGGACCAGCTGCTTAACTTCCTCGTCAACTCCCCTGACGAGGAAGTTGCTCTCACACTCGGTGAAAACGGCAAACACAAGCGCGAAGAAGCTAAAACGGATCTATTTGGTGCTCATTGGCTTGCGTGTAACGCGGCACCAACCGACCAGTTCTGAAGTAGACATATAAATATTATACCGCTTGTACGCTATTAATCGCCCAAATATTGAAATTAATTGGTCAGAGAGATGCAATCGCATGGCACGTAATAACAGACGAACGTTTCTCAAGACGGTCAGCGGCGTACTTAGTACTAGCAGCGTCGGCAGTGGTATCGCTATCAGCAAAGAAACGGACAATAATCGTCAAACAAAGCCAAGCAAATTGACGAGAAACCAGTCCGAACATCAACACAAGGATAGGAAGAATAAATCCGCGACGAGTGGACCATCTCCATATCCAAAGCTCAGTTGGGCGATGGATTTGAACGGGGGTATGCATATCGCCGATCCAGTGCTTGCTGATGAGATGCTCTTTCTCGCAGTAACAACTCAGAATGGTCCAGTGTCTGGTAAAGGGTATGTCGCTGCTCATGATCCAGTGACGGGTAATGAAATCTGGAAAGAAACTGATCTTCCTGCACCACGGACACCAATAGTCAGCGACGGAAACCTTTACTTTTCTACATCCGTCTGGGAAGATTTCACTGAAGGCGGGTTTTTTGCCCTTGATGCTGATACTGGTGAGCGGAAGTGGAGTCGGACTGATCACCTCGTCTGGTCAGATCCAGTAGTGACATCTGATCGATTATTCACGGTAAAGGGCCAAGCACTAAACGACGAAGGAGAGGTTGCATACGCTCTTGACTCGGAAACGGGCGATACCTTATGGACCTACGAAGATGTTAGCAGTTTTCGACAACGAGTAAGTTACGTTGACGGAACTGTCTTCTACAGAGATGGAACCGCATTAAACGCCGAGGATGGGTCGATAGTGTGGCGCGTGACCGACGAGAACTTCACTCTCTACCAAACAGGTGACAAACTCGTATATGGTATCCGAAGCCACCCTGACCACCAGACTATCGAGGCACGGTCAATGAAAGATGGGACGATTAGGTGGACTGCACAAACGAATACCACTGATCTACGGAGTATACGACTCACGGTCATAGATAAAACGTTACTTTTCATCGAAAGAACTGATGAAGACTCAATCATAACTGCCTATAAGCCAAAATCAGGCAAACAAATATGGCAACGTACGTCAACACTTCCTGTGGCCGGCGACCTCGTGATTGCTAATAAGCGTCTTCTCTTCCGGTCTGGTAAGTGGCGGCCGAGAAAATTAACTGCGCTTGATGCGAAAACAGGTGAACAAGCTTGGAACCATGATTTTCCGGCGTTTCTATTTTCGGGTCCTGTGATTGCCGACGAAACGGCCTACGTCGGTGGTCGATATGAGCCGGTATCCAATTACTCTAAATCACGAGCCTTCATTTGCGCTATCGACGTTACGTCTGGTGAGCGTAAATGGAGCTACCTCATTGACGATTTGGATCAGCGAACGAGCTGGGATGGCGAACCGCCAGCCGCTGGGACGCCCGTCCTAGCAGATGGGCGATTATACACCGCAACGTATCCCGCAGGTTCGACGCTTGATTATGAATACACTCATCTTGCGAATCTCATTGCTCTCGAATCTACCGATCAACAACCGGACACCGATCACCGACTTCCCGGGGGAGAACCACCGGAGGCATGTATCGAAGCTTCTCCCGACCCTGCAAAGACCGATCTTGACCCAGGAGATTGTGTGATCCTCGACGCTTCCTGTTCAATAGATCCAGAGGGGAGTGACCTTCGGTACCAGTGGGCTGTTGACGATGAATTCGAGAGTTATGAAGACTGTATTGAAGTAGCAGTGCCAGCCCGTGGCGAAAAAGCTGTACGTGTTTGGGTTACCGATTCTGATGGATACATCGATGTTGAAAATATCACTATTTCAGCAAATTGATGTAGTGCCAGCCATCGCTATACTAAATGTGTTATCCTCACTGAAGACTCTCCCTCACACTAAGTCGGCAGCGCGGTCAATCGCCCCAATTCACAACTTGGGATCATGGCGTTTACCTCTGCATCCCCGCTGTCGTCGAGCGAGATATTTTGAATAAATATTTCGGTATCCCAAATAAACTCGTTGTTGGCTACCAGATGAAGTCGGGCACGGGGTCACACCAACGACGGCCGATTGCGGAAGTAGTCTTGAGGAGTTGATTTGATAGCCTGGGCGCGCGACGTCTTCTCGCTCACCGGTGACCGCTGCCGGAGGCCGCCAGACGACCGAGGAGGTCGTGCCTTTGCCCCGGAGGGGATATGATATGACCCCCACTGACACCAGCGGCGGGGACGCCCCATGGTGGACGGTCTTCCCGTTCGACGAGCCCTACGACAGTCAAGCACGCGATAGAACACGCGCTCACCGTCGTCCGAGATGGTGGCTACCTCGCGATGGAGGGCGCGTGCGGGACCGGGAAGACAGCAATTGCACTCACCGCCGGGGTGATGATGGTAAAAGACGATGGGTTCTCTCTCTCGCGTCCTGGCGGTGACGCCAGTCGAACAGCAGGTTAAACAGTCCGTTGAGGAGGCGCGCGCTATCAACCACGCACTGCCCCCGTATGAGCCCCCGCTTCTAGGGATTGAACTTGTTGGACGCGCAGACCTCCACCCGTATGTCCGTGAAGACGTTTCTCAACCCGTTGATGAGCGGACGGCTACTGATCGTTCGAGAAATGACCATTTTATTATATTATCTAAAATTTATAAATATACTATTTATTCTCTCATTTACAAATATCTCCTATGGCAACAGAATCACTACCTCATGAAGCGCCATCGCATGCCGACCGAGTCTCAACTGTCCAAGGCGTGACGTTGATGGATGACGAGGAACTGCTGTTCGACCTTTCACCAGCGTGGCAAGGAAAAATGACGCTCAAACGGAGCATATGGTGGGTTATTGCCACCGTCTTTACCGGCGGTCTAGCGCTGTTCTACTTCTGGTACCCAGCACTGAAGATGTATCGTTTGAGCAAAAAGATTCGATACGTGATCACCTCCGAGCGTATCATCGTCACGGACAAGGGCGGACTGCTCGGAACAAAGCGAACCGAAGAATATCCTATTCGAGATATTTCCGACGTTCAGACGAGGGCGACATGGTTTGAGCAACGGGCCAACATTGGATCAGTCACATTCAGCGAACACGACGGTGCGAAAAGCAAGATATCACTGACTTCGATTCCCGATTACGAAGAGGTCGCCTCGACGGTTGGTGCTTATCAGCGTCGGGAGTCGAAGCGGTACCACCACTACGGAGAACGGTAATACCGCAATCGGATGTTAACACTTTCACCAATCTCCCAAACTTAGTAGTCCTTCCTCGACTATTTTTGCCGGTGTCTTTTTGTAGTATTCTACCGTCTGGGCACTTGTATGGCTGATTTGATTGTCAAAGCGGCAGTGAAAGAACAGCTCGAAGGACAGAATGTGGCGAGTGACTTCTACGACGCGCTCGATGAGGAAGTCGCTTCGGTCCTCGACAACGCTGCCCGACGGGCCGAAGAAAACGATCGCAAAACCGTCCAAGCGCGTGATTTGTAGCTACTCATCGCCTCAAGGTAGCATTAACTGCTTTTTTGCTCGTCACTACACAGAACTCATTCGTCTAGGGACTGACCGCTACTCCGGTCGAATCCAGATCACCCGACGCGCCTCGGGCTTCTTCTTCCGAATTTCGCCGTTCTCATGGAGACGGCTAAGAGCGTTATACGCCGACCGTCGCGACCATCCCAGTTCGTCCGCAATCTCGCTCGTCATGTAGGGTTCGGGCGGTTGCATGATTTGCAAGCATATCCGTTGGCTTACGCTCTTGAACGAACCCACCTTCCTTATCCTGAGTGGGACACTACTCTCTTCGCATCACGTGTCTTCCTGTATCAATTTAGCGTTGGCGACAAAGTTAGTATCGTCTACTAACATCATATGGCCTCTCAATGTACCGCGAACTTAGCTGTATAGTTTCAATCATGGCGAACACCCCATTACTTATCCGTATCGCACCCTGCGACACTACATAATGAACCCACCAGATTTCCCGCAATCTCAGTCGGAAATCACCGACGATCTCCCAGCTATCGATTGTGATGCGTGTCAATCTGCTCTCGACCCTGCTAGCCAGCAAGCCGTGTCATTTCTCCTCCTTGATCAGCTTCGAATCCCTGTTCTCAGTTGTGATGACCATCTCGAACAGTTCACTTCGATCTGTGGACTCACCTCTGACGACACAGCGACGCTTCTCCATCACCACCCCGCTGGTGGTATCTCGTGTCCTGGCTGTCGTTTCGCGTCATATTCTGCAGCCCAATCTCTAGTCCCAGTCCAAGACGGGGCGATTGTGCCCATCGCATGTCCAGAACACCAGTCAAAGATTATTCAGCGCTTCCAGACAGGGCTTCAGACCCACCAACAGCTAACGTCTGGTCTCGGTATGACTACCGGCTCTCTACTGTGATTTCTAGCTGGCCACGAGAACAAATAAGACTGTAGTAGTGTTGACCGAGATGAGCTAGAAGGAAGGCGGCGTGCACGGTGGGACGCTACGACCACCTCATTACAACAAAACGAGACTATTCCATCACAACAGAAACCAGAACGCACACGGCAATTCCCACCACCATGTCCCTATGGTACAAACCGTCAACGAACTCCGCAACGACATTCGACAGGCTGTCGGGAGACACGAACGCATTGAATCGACAGCGTTCACGAAAGAGGCCCTTGCAGCAATCTGTACGACTGTACGTTACGATATCGACACACACAATTTGCCCTCCAAATCACAGATGCGGGCTGGTATCCTGTGGAAAATCGGCGAATTGGATGACGATAACCCAGAACAGACTTCACACCCCTTCCGGAAGGGAGAACTCGAAGCAATTGCAGCTGCATTGCAAGACGAGGAGTGACCACCGGGTTTGAAAGTCGATCATAGATCCTGCTCTTTCAAAGCGTCCTTCGATGCCGTTCGCGTTGCGGGAAAAGAGTTAATACACTATCCATATAACATGTATTGTGATGTCGACGGACGACCGAATCTCGACGACTCCCAACCACGAGGAGACGTTCAACGACCTCCTCACCTACGCAGAACTCCTGAACACCCCACAACTGGCCCGCCTCTACATCTACATTCTCCAAAACGGGCCGGTCGCAATCGAGACGATCAAAACGGATCTCGACATGGCTCATTCGACGACCTACAAATACATCGGGCAACTCGAGGAGATGGGTGTGCTGTCCCGCCAAGACGACGAGACACCAGCAATGGTCACTGTGGAGCCGATTCGCCTCCAAATCGAGGCCGAGCATGGAGATGTGACTGCAACACCAACCCTCATCGACGCAATAGGCCGCCAGCACGATACAGAGGACATTCGTGTCTTCGTCGAGCGACAGGGCATTGCTAAACTGGCCGCGGCACTCTACTACACGCTCCGGGTGATGAATGGCGAACTCACACAACGGACTGGGGCATCCAAACTCGGTGTTCACCCCGTCGAGGGAATGACCGTCTTCACTGCGCTACAGGATGTCGTCGAAGAGGCGGCTGACTACGATCCCTATCTGGAGCAGGCTGAATAATGCCAGGTGCGGAGATTCCGAGCGATAGCACCGCAATCATCGACAGTAGTGTCCTGTTCGCGATGGGTGGACCGTCGAACGAGAAATACCAGGCGTTCGAGCGATTCGTTCGCCAGCGGAATCTCACCGTCACAGTCCCCGAACAAGTTGCTGCAGAGTTGGGTGAGAGTCCCGACGCGTACGCCTATCAGCGCGATCGATTGCGAGCAGCCCAAGATGCAGGATGGTTAGAGCCAGGTCGAATTGACTTCTCAACACCACGTGTTCCGGAAGTCGTCGACAAAAACGCGAAGACGGATGTTGAGCCTATCTGCTGATGATGTTACAGAAGACGAGATCGAGAAAACTGATACTATCCTCGCTGGGTTGGCCTATCAATACGTCACTGAAGGCCAAACTCACGTTGCAGTACTTGTGAGCGATACGATCGCGGAGCAAGCGATTCGAGATGTCTTGGTAGCTGTTGGTGTAGAGGACCGAATATCGGTTGTCGAGGGACGAGTTTTATTGAATGAACTTGTTGACCGATAGCGGTGCTAGGCGATTATCTTCCCCTTCACTCCGGGAACTGGATATCCGCAGGCACACGAGTCAGCCCAAGCGTCGTGAAATCCCGGTCAAAGGCGAAGATATGCTCAATGTCGTACTCACGAGCAAGGACTGCACTCGTGTGATCAACAAATGAAATCCTGTCTGAGCAACCTCGTCGATGACGACGATATCGGGGCCGCAACGGCAGGCGGACAGACCGCCATCAACGTCGGCGGACTCGTCGCCCCGCCGGTCTTCGGCATACTGGTCGAACGGTCGGGCTACGGAACCGGATGGGAGCTGTTGGCCGGGGTGACCTGCATCGCGGCGATACTCCTCGTCGTCGTTCGTCGCTCGGCGTGACTACCGGACCAATTCAGCTATCGTGTCTGCCGTACCCCGGTCCAATTCCGTACGCTCTGCAGAAAGCCGAACACACTCCCGGCGCTCCACGCCGCCGGAATACACGCGTCCGGGTGGCGAACCGTCCCCACCGACAGGTCCCTGTCGAAGCCGACCATGAGTTCCGGGAAGCCGAAGCGGTCCGGGAAGTCCGCCCGAACTGTGTCGGACAGTGCCGTCAGCCCTGACACGGCGAGCGATTCGGCGGCTTCGTGGTACCCCCGCTCCGCGAACCCCATCGCGGCGATACTCGTATCGTGCGGCCAGACACTCCCACGATGGTACGAGAGCGGGTCGAACGAATCGTGGGATGCCGCGAACGTTCGAAGGCCCGCCGACGTGAGCATGTCGTCGCTCGTCAGTCGTTCCGCGACCTGCGCGACTCGCTCGTCGCTTCCTAACCCGCCCCAAATCGCGTGACCCTGATTCGACGCCACGCTCGGAATGACGCCTCGGTCGTCGATGCCCAGCGCGTAACACCCCTCCTCGGGAAGCCACAAATGTTCCTCGAACGTCTCGACGAGCGTTTTCGCGGCGTCGTCGCACGCCGCCGCGAGCGGCGAATCGTCTAATATATCAAAATTTGATTTATGGGGCTTTTGCGCGAAGCTAATTCTCGTTTCGTAGCATCGAACGAAACGGTCGATAACCTACCGTAGAAGCGATATCGTTCGGGATCACCGTTCAGTGAACCAGTCCGAGTACCGACGTCGCCGCTTTCTCCACCGCATCCGTGACCTCCTCGGGTGCGTAGACGCCCAACCGCCATTGAGTTCGTTGGG
>NZ_MEIH01000031.1:0-2128 GCF_001723155.1 Haladaptatus sp. W1 | reverse complement strand
CGAGGGCGAACGAGACCGCTTCCGTGAGGCCAGTCGTTCCGTCACGATTCGTCGGGAAGGTAACGCTACTCATCTGATTCTCCCGTCGTCGCGTTCGATAGAGCGTGTAAATAACGTACGCCGCGATGAGCGTGACGAGGGCGCCAGCGATGCCGTCGCTCCAGAGAACGGCGTCCGAAACGAGGCTGGAGACGAGCGAGATACCGAGGACGACGAGCCCCAACAGGGCGATCATCCACTCGCTGACGAACGAGAGCGTCCGGCCTCGCAACAGCCCGACGACGTACAATCCCGCAAACAGGACGATAGCGATACCCAGCAACGCGTGGTCCGGGACGCGAAATTCCGATCCAAACGTGAGCGGCGAGACGGCGATCCACACGCCGAGGAGAACGAGAACGCCGTGCAACCAGACGAGTCTCCGGCGCTCGGGTTTTTCGAGTTGCGGAGTTACTGATGCAACACCCATTGTGGTCCCCGTTTCCAGAGTATGGCGACGGCGGCGAGCACAATAAGCGTACGCCACGGTCCGAGACGGAATCCGGTTTCGAACCATAGCCGGGAAACGGACGGTTTCGAGCGGATTACAACCGTTTCGTCATTCGGTGGCGTTTCGTCACGTAATCGTCGCGGCGGTAGAGCGACTGGGCGACGTGGTTGTCGGCGTGCACGTCGAGCGAGACGAACTCGCACCCCAATCGCCGCGCCCACGCCTCGGCGCGGTCGAGCAGGGCGCTCGCGATACCCTCCGACGACGACCGCGGCGGACGAACAGGCCGTCGATGTAGCCCCGCGGACCGCGCGCGAACACCGGCGGCGAGGCGCGCTTTTCGACCGAGACGTAGCCGACCAACCCGTCGTCCTCGGCGACGAAGGTGGCGATGTCCGCGTCCGAGAAGCGGTCTTTCACGTACGAAAGGACGTTCACTCTGACGCCGCTATCCGCGAGCGTGTCGAAATCGTCCATCGCCGCCATCTCGCGGGCGAACGGGAGCCACAGGTCGTCCACGAACTGGACGAGTTCGGTCCCCCGCAGTCGCCGGATTCGCATCAGGTTCCCACCTCGAACCCGGCGTTCGCGGACTCGCGTTCCGCGAGATACTGTTCGACTTCCGGCCGCGCCGCTCGCGTTTCTCGTGGTGTCCGCGCAGGAACGTTTCGAGGCGGTCTTTCGCAATCTGTGCGTATCCAGTGCTGGAATCTAATTCGGCTCGCGTCAGACACGCGCCTGACTGACTTTCTTGTACGTGAATGTCGATGGTCTGCTATGGAATTCGCAACTGTCGCATGCGTCGCCGAGTTCGCCGCGACAGAGGAGGGGAGTCGGCGTGACCGAAAGGACCGTCCAAATCGAGATTTTGGTCGCCGATTGTCCGAGGATGCACCGAGGTGGAGGCGGACTCCCGCGTGGACGTCGCCGTGAACGGGCAGATGTATCCCACCGCAAAACTCGACGACGGTCGGTACGTCGCGTGGTGGTTCGAGGCAGCGGCACCCGCCCCCGACGATAGCATTACCACGGAGTGGGTCGCTGCTCCGACCCGCTATCTCGCGGCCGCAACGCTGAGCGAACTCTGGAGGACCCCGCCGCGTTCGACTCTCTCATGAGTGCAAACTGTTAGAAACGGTCTCAAAGACGGTCGATAGCGGACGACCTAGTTGGTCGGGAGGTACTCGGCGAGCTCGGGCGATAGTTTTTCCCACGCGATTCCGGTCGATGTCTCGGTGGATAGATTCGAACCTCTCTGAGGAGCCACCGTCCGACCAGGACACTCATACAGACGTTGAACACGATAACCGGAAGCAGTTCCGACGTGATGAACGCGACGAACAGCCCGGTCAGTACCACTCTGAGGCTCATCCCGAGCGCGAGCGCAACCGCCGCCGCGGTGAGTATGGTCCTCGTCCAGCCGTACGCCCGTCGCATATCCCGCGCTCGAAGTGAACCGGCGAACGGGCGACGAACGTCTCTTTTATCCCTCCACCGCCGACTCTCCGGGCAATCGCCGCCGAAACAGTCGTTCGGCCGTAACATTGCGCTAACGATTCTCTCCCCCGACGAGCACGCCGCACCATCAGGAGTTCGTTCAACCGCCTCGATATTCAAACCGCGTCAGTCCCGCGTCTG